>NZ_VCNC01000006.1 GCF_006210265.1 Desulfovibrio sp. UCD-KL4C | reverse complement strand
GGCCGGAACCTTGGACATATTAATGGATGTAAAACCATTCATGATATTACAATCCCGTCTAAGGTTATTTCCTTTCCTTCCGGCAAATAATTGCCCACCAAATTAAGAATAATGTGTCCGGCAGCATCAAGGCTTTCAACTATAACTTTGGTCAGCTTAAAACGCGGCTCCCATTTTTGGAGGGCTTCGGCAACGGCAGAATAGTATTCAACAAGCAGGTCAGCACTATATGGCCTATCAACCAGTTTAAATAAATTACTGCCATAAGTGCGGCGCATAATCCTTGAACCGATTGGAGTCGTAAGGATATCCGTAATGGACTGCCTAAGATGAGCAATACCGTCTAAATGTTTGCCCGTACTGGCGCACATACCTTTCATTCTGTGCCCCCTGTAGGTTCCTCGGTTACATCCCCTTTTTCGGTATGAACGTGATGTTGCAAGGAAATACCATCGGAAATAAAATCACCGTCATGCTGTACAATTTCGCCGTAAATTTCACCACCGCCACCGTGGTTGCTGTTGCCCTGAACAAACGGGCCATCAATAACAAGCAAAGGTGCGGAAAGAGTTATGCGGGTTGCGCTGTTAATGACCACCTCGCCCTGCACATCAAGCACGACTTTTCCGCCGACAGTGTGGTTAACATCACCGCCAACATCTTTTGAAACATTACCGCCTATTGTACTGGTAAAATTGCCGCCGATATCATGCAGAACATCACGGTCAACCTGAAAGAATACATCACGATGAATCTGCAAACTCATATCCCGATCTATTTCTCGGGTAATATCACGGTGAACCTGTTCGTTTATATCCTGATCAATTTCACGGTTAATATCGCCGGGAATATAAGCGTGTAAAATATGATTTAAACGGTCATATTCGATTATTGCGCCGTCTTCATAAGTAGTGCGGTGAATAGTAGGACGGTCCGCCGGGGCCGGATGACTGGTTGAAAAAATAGAACCCAAAACAACGCCACCGGAAATTTCACCGGATGGAGCCAAGACAAGAACCTGTTCGTCAACTTCCGGTGCCCACCAAGTGTGGTCACCGCCAGCGCGAAAAGTAACCCACGGAAGCCAATCCGAAACAGCCTCACCAAAGGACACACGCAAACGCGCCTTGCTGTAATCAGCTTCGGCAACGGTTCCGATGCGAATCAAATTTGATAAGCGGCGGTCAAGTTCAGCTAGCTGGTAAGGGTTGCCCTGTGACATCCTCATACTCCTCTATGTTTTCAGCTCCAATTAACGGGGTGTAGCCAAGAAAAACCGTTTCAGGAGTTATTCCCTCACCAGTCCAAACGGACTCACCCAGCATGCCGCTAAACTCAAATTCAACCCGCCATTCTTCGTATCCGTCCTTTGCGGGTTTAAAATCTTCAGGATATCCACCAACAAACTTTGCCGCTGAAACCGGAAGTCCGAAACGGTTGCCATCAATAAATTTAGCCAAAGCACAAACAATGGCGGCAACTTCACGGGCTGCATTCTTCACTCTGAAATGTATAAGAGGATAGACAACCCAACGCATATTTATTTCAAGCTGGCCTGTGCCGGGGTCAGAGTCGCTAGGTTCAATCTCTGAAAGTTCAAGAGCCAGTGCAGGGGCAACAACCTTTCCAGTTTCACGGCGGTAATCACCAACTGTGCATTTGGGAAAAGCTTCTTTAAGCTTTTGGACAATTGCTTCGTGTGCATCAACTATGTTTATTTCTTTGATTCCCATCTAATTTCCCGTTCAAAAAATGTGTAAAATTTATTTTCAAAAGCCTTAAGAACATCGGCTTGAATGACATACTCCATAATCCGATCAATGCTTTCATACTGAGGAACAATGGGATATTGCGGAAAACTGCTATCTGAAAATCCAAGTTGCAATCGGCTAATCCTGCCGTAAGCTTCGCTTTCATGAAAAACCTTTTCTACATAAAGCCTTTTGGGAACGCGCCTATAAACACCACTTCTCCCATCACTTTTACGATTTGCAATAAAGGCGTGATTCCTATGAACTCCACCAGCTGTTACCCCGCTTCCGTCCTGCTTTGGACTCATCTCACGCAATGGAACAGGCATTTGCCCAAACCAAATACTTCCTGTTTTTTTCTTCTTTCCCCATACAGAGACATTAATTCGTTTTTTAAGAACTTTTTGTTTTATACCTGTAAGCTTTGAAACACTGCGAAGGGCTACAACTCTTAAATGGCGTGCTGTTTTAGCTATGGCTCTTTTGCAAGCAACATCTATCTGCTTTTCAGTTGCAGCAAAATCAGCGGCAATCATATCCAACTTATTTGCATCTACCCTTATGTGATTATTCGACATTGAAAGCCTCTTTACTGAGCCAAAGAGAGTTCAAGTTTTCCAAGTCCGGAACCGTCGGGCAAAAACCTTAAAACATCGTAGGTTTTACCTTCCAGAATCACGGAATCGCCCCGTTCAAGATCGGTTCCGTCAACTTCTTTGCATGTTAGTACTGGCTCATCAGGATTAAAGATCATTGCGCGCCCTAATACGGCTTCATCCATGTCGGTATCTTTATATGCTTTGAATGGTTCTTCCCGCCCGAAAACAGTCACTTCAACAGCATCAAGACCTATAAAAAAGATATCTAAATCATCATGAATATCCATTACTCACCTATGCCTGCTTGAAATTCGTAGCACTCGATAGTGCTTTTAAGCCCTTTGATATAAGCCTTGTTTTCAACTGTATTTTCCATGATGCGGTTTATGTTTTCCTTTGATCCTATATGTAATTCTTCAAGTAACGGTTTAAGTTCCGGTTCTTCAGGGGCAGGACATTTTTCATATTTTGTTACGACTTCAACCCGACGGACTTCATCAATTTTATTGACTCGCTTGTGAGTGCAAGCCAAGAGTATTGTTAATAAACTCAGTAGCAAGGCGACTGTCTTCATTGCTGATAACTCCTGTTGAATTGGTCACGGGATAATTGCGGGCAGAATTTAAAAGCTTCAAAACTTTAGTCCTTTGAACACGAAACCACTTTGCCGAGTTTTGAACCTTTGCAAGTTGCCCTTGTAAACTTTGAACCACCCGCGTGGACTGACTGCGACTTTGTTTAAGCAAGGTAATTTCCGTTTGCCCTGTTCTTATTTCCAATTTGTAACCGGCTATGTCCGCATTAAGTTCAGCGTTCGCTTTTTCAAGCTTTGCAATGTCGGTGTTAAGGGATGAAATCCATATAGCCACACCCGCAATCGCAACGGTCAGAATAAGGGCAACGACAAGCCCGATTACAAGCTTGCCCTTGCCACCGCTGAAGAAACCTAAAATCAGAGATACGGGAATCATGACCTCAGCTCCCAAAGCCTTTCCCTGAATATATCCATGTCTATGTTGGGACACGTTTTATGGTCATCCAGTTCGTAATGGCCATAAACGGCATCAGGGTCTAAATTAAAATGTCGCAAAAGCTCCTGCACTTTCTGATAAGCCGCATCCATCTGAGCATTGGTGAAAGAATCCGTCCCGATAAGGCAAAGCCCGACTGAGCGGCTATTATGTCCTTTGCAATGCGCTCCCACCACATTAAGCGGACGGCCTGATTCAAGTATGCCGTCTTCGGCAGGATTATATTCTGCGCGGCTTGTGCGGTGGCCGTTCAGGAACACCCCGTGATACCCTATCCCGCTCCACCCTCTCTCCAGATGCCACTGGTTGATTACTGCCGCGTCCCCCCAAGTTGAATCCGAGCAATGGATCACTACCATGTCCACTAGACGTTCCATAACGACTCCTATTTTGAATCGGATCAAATTCGTCTCTGAATGATTTAATCCGGTCTGTCAGTTGACGCGGAATGACATGCACATCCATTTCCGCAAGGTGAACTGAAACACTTAAAAATTCATTTGAAGCTAAATACATAACCAAAAATTCACGGATATAAGCAAAGACAGAAGGCAAGGATTCATCAAGGGTTATATCAAGCATATTCGCCATGATGATTGCCACGGCATAAACGAAAAACTTGCTTAATCCGTGTCTGAATTTCACGCTGCTGTATGAACCATTTTGCAAAGCTCTAAAAAGTCCAAGCACAAAATCAGACAGATAAAGAATCGCTAAAGCCAGAAGAGCTTTATCGAACCCGCCGAACAGCCATGAGGCCGCAGTGCAACAACTGGCGAGGCAGGCTTTGATTGTGATATTGTCGAAAAGTTGATTCATATCTGTCTCGAATTCTTCTTTCAGGTCCGAACCGGATAAACCCTAATCCGGACCTGAATTCATAATTAAGCGTTAAGCTTTACTCTTACGGTTGCATCTTCAGCCGCAGCAGAAACAAAGGCTACGCCCGCTTTAATATTTCCACCTTCTGTTGCTGTGATGCTCTTTCCCGGTGTTAAATAGACCTGTACGCCCTGCCCAATTGCCGCCGCAGTTTTGGGAAGTTCCCAAACTTCCTCGGTTGCAAGTTCACCTGTTGCTCCATCGGGAATATCAATCAGAGCCACGCCCACCAGAGCGCCCACAACGACGGCTGAACCGGACAGAACATCTGCTCCGGTTGAGTTTGTCCACGTCATGATTTTACCAACCTGAATGTGATTACCTGCCATGTTAATTCTCCTTATTTACCGGGGTTCTTCTGGAATCCGCGATGATCCATAAGTCCTGCGCCAGCTTCAAGACGAACCTTGATTTTAAGGCCGTCTGAATCAAAATCAGGCTCTTCATCAACAAATGGAGATTCAATGCCGTCAAGGAATGCAACTTCGATGGTATCTACCTGTGCAGGATCGCCGATCAGGTAATGTGCATCAGGGTCAACATCATCAAGGCGTGGTTCGGAAATGGGTTCGAGCTTTCCGGCCCAAGGATTGTGAACACCGGAAGACATGTTTGCATCCGGCAGAGCCGCAGAACGGATAAGCACCTCAGCTTCGGTTTCCTGTGCGACTGGAGTCAGCAGAAAGCGTGGACGCAAATCAAGACGCGCACCATTCGGCCCTTTCTGCATACGCATCCCCTTACGACCAGCATTCAAAGTGGCAGCAGAAACACGCCCTTTAACAGTGGCTTCAAGGTTATTGTGCTTTGCATGGAATAGGTTGTAATTATCGCTCATTCTTGGATTAGAAAGCAGCAAACCATAAACAATATCTGCAACCTTGCGGGCCGAAGCATTACCGAACAATTGCGGAATACGGGTAAAAACTCGCAAATCGTCATTAACCATCATTTCACGGGTCAAGCGCACGTTTTTGCCGTAACGGGCAATACGGTAGCTTTCCATAGAATCGCTGAACGATCCTGTTTTGTATTCACCATGTTCGTTGATAAGTTCCAGATCAGGAGCTTCGGAAAGACTTACACCGTGTATCTCTTTAAAATCAGTAGCGGGAATTATGTTTACCCAAGGTCGCCACGTTGCCGGAGCTTCGGCATATGCTTTGAGCAACACTTTATTAGTTATTGCCGCAAATATTGACGGAAAATCGCTAGTGGAAGCTCCGAATTGCTGGGGTCTAAGTACTTGTGAAGCAAGTTTAGCCTGCGACATGCCACGAGTTGAAACACCGCTTCTTTCAAGGAGATCCCTTGCAAGGTCAGTAAGGCGCATAACTCTGAAATCTTCATAACCCGGTGCGGGCTTTTCTTCCCTTATTCCAGCACGGAAAAGCATTCCGGACACAGCCGCATCATGCAGTTTTTCACCTTCAGTACGTCCGGCAAGAATATGCCCTGCCGGAGCAAGTGGCTGGTGCTGGGAACTCAGTTCCGCCAGAATCAACTTATTCAAATCGCTTGCCCCTTTGCCGCCATCAACCAGCTTTTTACGGAAATCCGCAGACAGCCCGAACATTCCAACCTGCTCATCAATAAAATTAATGCGCTGGCGTTCCGCAAGGGCCACTTGCTGTTCATTAACCTGCAATGGTTGCGGCTGTTCACTTTGGTTAGCAGGGGCTTGCGGGGCTTGAGCTTGCACGGGATTAACTTGCGGAGCATCAACCCCGCTCATCCATGCGGGCGCATCTTCAAGGTTATTCAGGGCTTCATAATTAAGCCCCATTTCTTTTAATAAAGTGCGGGCAGAGTCCTCAGTGATATTTTCAAGGCCATTAGCCCGCAGGAAAAGTTTCAACCATTTTTTCATGACTGATTCCTCCGGTTTAGGTTTTGGCCGTTCATTCATCGCCACGGCCTCGGTAGCTCCATCTGCGCCAAGAACGCAGAAGGAAGTTTCACGCACAAACGACTTGCGCCACACGTATAAAGGTCCGACAAGCTCCTCACCGTTAACAATAACGGTTGCACCTGCTTTCACTTCTTCAACAGCTTCGGGCCATACTCCAATGGATGCCTGCCACGGGAATTTTTGATCAGAAAGTTTAATAACTTCCTTGGCATCGTCCGTATCCAGAAAGAATCCTTCCAGCACCAAGCCGCATTCTTCCAGCTTGATAGAATCCGCAATGCCGATCTTTTTGTCAGAATCATGTTCTTCGAGAATGGGAATGCGGTTTTCGGTACGGATGCCGGAAAGCTCAATTATAAAACTACCCATGAACCGCTGAACAACTGATCCGGTGTAACCGACAATGTGAAAACGGCGCGGCTTGCCTTCTTCCTGTTCTGAGAGATTCAAACCTGCCGTTAATTGCAGTGGCGCATTTTCACTTTCTGCAAGGTTTAAAGGAAAATATTTATTCACTTTTAGTCTCCGTTAAACCCCGTTTTTTGAGGTCGTCATTTTCACGGGCCAACTGTTCAACCACTTCATCATAGTCTTCGCCCCGCTCCGCACAGATTTTGCGACGGGTAGTACAGCCCATATTGAGTAGTGACTCTGCGGACTTCGCATCCTTAACAGGATCAACCCAAGACCAACCGGGGAACTGACAGCTTGCCGGAACACTAGGACCAGTCAGTAAAGGTTCCAGCCCGCCCAGCCAGAGCATGCGGCAGAACATTTTCCATGTTGGCATAACGGCCTTACGGCCCATAAGATTTTGCTGAACACGATAACCGCGCCGTTCTTCCAAGGTGGCGGAACGTGCGGACGCAAAGGAGGCATCTGAATAATCGTTTGAAAAAGCTTCGTAAGACATGCCGAAGCCTGTAGAACTGCCACGCAAACTTGTTTTTACATACGGTTCATAAGTCGGCCCGGGGTGCGTGAACTGGGCTTCATGAACCTTAGTTCCTTGCGGCAAGGTCACAATCTGCCCCGGTTCAACGTAATCTGGAATATACCCTTCCACGTCCTCGGCCTGATTCATCATTTCGCCGCCAAGCGGATTCATCATTTCCGCATAAGGCGTTTCAACAAAGAATCCGAAAGCCGCCATGAGCCGTGCAACAATACGGTGCGAGTCCTGAAATTCGCTGAAATCACGCATTTCCATAACAACCGGAGCCATCCAAGAAATGCCACGGTTCTGACTGGAACGGACAGGCCGGAAAATATGGCGCACCCACTGAGCAGAAACACGAATAGATTCACGACTCATCAAGCGGCGCATATCACCGGGGTGTTCGCTATATAAATGATAAGCAACAGGATGCCCTTTGCGATTAAACTCAACCCCACGCATGGCGTAACCGCCACCCGCTAAAGGCCCGTCAACGGAGCTGTCCAGATAGTCGCATTCCAAAAGTTCAACGCCCAAAGGAGCAAGCCCCTGCTTCATCAGGTCAGGATCAGGATAGAAACGGAGAAGGCATTCACCATCCTGCCAAAGGTGATTCATAATAAGCCGTTGCTTATCTTCAAAACCGACTTCATCCGCTTCCGCCCAGTCTTTCCAGTGCTGTTCGATTTTGCGGTTAAAACCGTGGTCAAGATCACCATCCGCATTAAGCTGTGCGGCCTGCGGTTTGATTCCGGTATAGATAACGTTGTTTGCTATGCGTTCCAGCGCACCGGAAACATGGGCCGAGTTACGAACCAGATCACGTGCACGGGCCACGATTAAAGCATGTTCATGACGGGAAAGGTTATCGGCACTACGGCTGGAAGGTCGCCAATTGGAATTAGGCCCACGACGGGAAGCGGCAGAGTAAGCGGAAAGAGTCGCACGGCTACGGCACCAACTTGCAGCCGCATCGGGCGAAATTGCACCGACACAATGAGCAACAAAAGAAGTCCAGCCATCATAGAGGTTCATCTACGCCCCCGAAACGAAGCACGGGCAATAAACCCCTTGCCGCCGTTACCAGCAAAAGCAAGGCGCATTTCCACTTTGTCCCGCTCCGAATAAAGCGACTGCAAAGAACCACGGGTGAGAGTCCGGCCATTCAAGGTATAGGACTGTGCGCCGCCTTCAATTGCTTCGATTGCCTTATTCAGAGAGTCCAGCCGTTTCTGGAGCATTAAAAAACCTCGGTTATTATGGTTGTCCTTCAAGTTGGGACAATCATAACAATCGAGGTGGTTATTTTGGAATGGGGTTGTTTACTGGGCAGTAAAATTTACTGGTCAAAAGATGATTGTTACACTAATTGAATATATAAAAATTAAAAAGGATTTAAATATGAATTTAAATGAAGCATTTAAAAATATGGAAGAAGAAGAAAAGTGGCAATTTATCTTATCAACGGGTGCTGAACCTAATATTGATGATTGGGGTGGGCTTTGTCCGCATTGTAATAATGCAATCAAATATACAGTAGGCCATTATCCACAAAAGGACTATCCCGGAGCCGTTGTTGCTAAATGTAAAGAATGTAGCAATGATTTTTTGATTTATGAAGATGTAATAAATCCACATTTCTTAGTAATCCATGAAGGCGCAGATATTGTCACAACAATAAGAAATCCAGATGAAATTGCCAAGAATGATTGCGCGCATATTACCGAACAGCGTTTGTTTAATGAAAACCTTCAGTTTTGCCATTTGGCAGATGATTTCTTTGTAGATTTAATCCAAGGTAAGTCAGCAAATCCTTTTTTGGATGAAAACCAAGCACCATTGTACACATGTAGTTCCTGTGAGAGTAATCTTGAAAAAATAGCATATAGTAAATTGAAAACTTTATTTAAGTCTGGTGAAATGGATAGTTTTTTGTCTAGTCTGAACACTTTTCATACAAAGGGTTTTTTGCAAGATGCTGATAAAATTATTTTAGAATTAGATACTGAGTGCTCCTGTTCGAGTAGACATAAAGTTATCTTTTTTACACATATGTTTTCGTATGGGGAGTTTCCTAAGTATACTGACTTCATTATAGCAAATATTCAGGGAGCAAATTTAATATATATTAATGGTGTTTATTCAAAAAATGATTGCAAAAGTTATGTGGATAAATTGTTTTTAAGATGGACGTTAATTGCGGATAAAATTTATGCTCAGACAGCATATATAGGAAATCAATATAAAAAAGAAGATGAAATGAAAAAATTATTGCATTCATTATCTTCATACTTACCTGCACATAAAACTAAAATTTTAACCAAAACAAGCAATAGAACAAAAATCAAAAATCAACTTAATAAAGAAGGTGAAATAGATTTAAATGATAAATACAACAGACAAAATTCTGGACTAGATAAACTAGATAATTTTGAACGAACTCATTCAAAATTCTATGCTGGGATTGTGGATAGTGACGTAGAAATAATATCTGGATCATTTAACTATACAGATGGTCCATCAACTGACAATCTTACATTTTCAAATCTTCCAATAAAAATATTTAATAAAAACTATCTTAATATGCTTAAACTAGATTATTCTCCAAAAGAGTCAAAAAAACATTATTATTATAAGTCGTTTGGAGAAAGAACTTTCAACGATGGTTATACTATTTATAAAAAAGAACTTTTAGATAGAATATTAAATAAGTAAGCGAGAAGCCCCGCTAGAGCGGGGCTTTCTTCTGTTCTTCGTATCTATATTCCCTCACTTCCGCACCAACTCCAAAACCCCAGCAGACTTCCCCTTCCGTGCATTCTTCTTTTGCACTTCCACTTCATACATACTAAAAGCTTCGGCCCCTTCTGAAATTGTCTTTTTGATTAAACCCAGCATGAAAGCTTCGCCATAACGGTGATCATCTTCTAGCTTCTCTTGCAAGTACTCAAGCGTACAGGCCGCAGACATCATATCCGAAACATGGTGACATAAATCGTCTTTAAGCATGGCGCACCTCCGCACAAAGCCCCTGTTCCGCTTCGATCAGGGCATCATAAGCTAAAAGCATGGCTTGTCTTTCCGGTCTTGGAAGGCTGGACAGGTTTTTAAGCAGAAGTTCTTTTGCGGTGGCAATGCAGGATTCTGGAGAATTCAGGCTGTAATCAGAATTTACGGATACTGGAAGCTCTAACGGTTCCGATCCTGCCGGAAGCGGATTGTATGGAGCAATGCCCAAAAGCATACGGGGCCGTTCTCCGTTTACACGTGGGCGGGTTTCCTTAACGCTTCTTATCATGGCGTAAAGGTCACTAAAAAATTTTGCACGATGCACAGCTCGGCATTGTGTGCGTTTGCAATAAGTCTGATAGCTTTCGAAAAGCTCAGTTTTTGAAACCCTGCCCCATGAGGCTACTTCGCAAGCTTCCTCAATAAAAGCATGCACCGAGTTGTCACGGATCAGGCAATCCGAGATTGCTTTTATAGTTTTATTTTCTAGCGGCCTGTTCAGCACACGCAAAAGTTCCTGCTCCATTGCATTGAAAGCTTCGATATAGCGAATCTTCCATTGCATGGCCTTCTTTCCGGTGAAGCCCATTACTAGCAGGGTGAAACCGTCACGGGTTATGTTGTAAGCGGGAGATTTTCTTATGGCACCTTTGCCGATTTCAACATCAATTTTCATGGGCTCAAAATTGAGCTCATGAAAATCCTTCGGAATTTCAAGCTTTTCAATGTCTCTAAGAACATTCTTATGCAGCTTACCGAAATTCTCGGCAATGGTAAGGGACGAAACAACGGGCTTGCCATCAGAGATAACAAGCGTAGGTGTGCTGACAACTGAACTGTTGTCAGAAGTGTTTGAATTGGCTAAGTTCTGTTCAGCCATAACGCACCTCCTAGTAAGGTCGTTTGTGGTTAGGCTCGGTTCTGGTGCGTCAACACCGTTCCGGGCCGATTTTATTGGGGCTACTTTTCTTCTTTCTTTTGCTTTTCTGCTTCGGCTATTCTTCTTTCCATTTCTCCCATGAAAATATCTTTGAAGGTTATGTCATGCTCCACGGCGTATAATTTGTAACGCTTGTGGGTTTCCTTATCTAGTTTCATTGATACGTTTACTTTTGCATCACTCATATTAGCTAAGTAGCTCCATCGCTCTAGGTTGTCAATAAATTATATTTTAGTGTTGAAAAAATACAGTGCGCTGTTTATTAAGAGTTTAACTAATGAGGGGAGTTGCACATAATGAATGAGATCTCAGAGCTACAGAAGCTTGAATCAGAAAGAAAAGCCTTAAAACTACTTGATAAACTAATTAGCACACCACGAAAAACAGCAAAACAAAGCAAAAAAATACCCTTTTTTGAATTTCCAGATGGGCCACAATACTACCACTTTGTAAGGGGTTGGAAATTTGCTGTGCCTGAGTGGTTCAAGGATCGTCTTGGTTTTAGAATTGGTAAGGAAACATTTCGTCTCAAATATGGAAAAATTACGGAAAAAGAAAAACTAACCTGTGAGCCTGATAAAAATGGAATGACAAGTGTTCTCAGAGATGTTGAATATCAATCCTCAGCGTTCTGCTTTAAAAAAAATGACGTAATTAAAGCAACTCCTGCCGCTTATATGTTAGTTGATCCTGAAGGAAATAAAAAACCCATCAGTATCGAAGGATGGCCTAAAAAATCTAACACATATATCCTTGTAAAAGACGCAACAGAAGCCATACCTGAACACACAACTATTGCTAGAGAGACTAAAGAAAGAATCCATCACAACAGGTATTCAGGAAAGGTTACATTTGAACTTACCCAGAACGATATAATAGAGCTAAAAACATTAAGCCAAGATGAATTTATCAAATTCTTGATTGAGGGGTAGTAAAACTACCCCCTACCCATTAAACGTTTTCTTTCAACCTTAACCCAATCAAGAATACTAGCACCAAGGTGCGAAATCTTCGGAGCTTTAATTACACCCTGCGCCAGATCACCGCTAAAAGGTTCCTCAGCACACTCACCGGAAAAAGCTGTTTCAGCATCATCAAGCTTAAACAACGCATATATTTTTTCGCCTTCAACGTTTCCGATAATTTTCCAACAGTCTTTTGACTTCAAAAACCTTTTATCTGAAACTTGTATTCGAACCTTTGCAGTTTTTTCCGGTATGATCTCAAACGGTTCACACTCAGCACATTGAGCAGACCAATGCTCCTCACTAACAATATAAATTTCACTACCCTGATCCCGCAAATCGATAGCCTTCTCAATCTTGCGCCCATAGGAAGAATGCTTCCAGTTCGGGCTGGATAGATCGCCAATAACAAGGTAATCAACAAGCTTACTTACGCCACTTTTTACTTCCCCACCTCGGCTTGTAATCATATCCGCAACCTTATTGCGGACTCCAGTTGCAAACTTGCCAGTGACTACAAAAATTTCATTTTCAAAAACCATAGATGGTTCTGGAATTGTAAGCGGCAACGTTGTTGCACCGGAACGGGGTATAGCTTCCCCCTCTACGGACTCCACACCCACAACCTTTCTAGCCAACTCGCAAAAGTTTTCCTGCTCTTCTTCTGTCCAAACATCATCAGCAAGATACTCTTCAAGCCGTTCTTTAAGAATCCGACCATGCCAATGACACAGGCAAGTATCATGCTCATTAATCCAATTCAGTAAAAAACGAGCTTCGGCTTCGACCACAACGCCATCAGCTAAAAGTCCACGGCACAAGCCGATAAGCTCATCAGCATCACGGTCATCGCGCATGGCAATATTAAAACGTGAAATCAACGCCTCGTCACGATCATCAAAATTATTCATCAAGCACCCCCCATTATTGAAATTGTTAATGAGAGTGTTATATAAAATATATAATGGAATCAAGATGAGATTGAAATTTGGGCATGAAAAAGCCCGCCGAGAGGGCGGCAGACAAGATCACGACGAGTTTTATAATTATTTTTTAAAAACTTTAATACACCAGTTAAAAACGTTTTTTTTAATCCTTATTAAAAGAAAACTTGTAACCGACGGTAGGCACATGAAAACAACTAATCCGATGAATATTTTACTTTTATTAACCTCATACTGGGGTTCCTGAAGAGTTGTAAAAAAAATCGCCAGACCTATAAGAAAAGCGGTCAAATTTGATAACAATAAGAATCTGAAAAGATCCTGCCCAGAATCTATCTCTTTAATTATTTGCTCTGCATTAGCACTTTTTTTGGGACAACTATCAGTACAAATGAGCTTTTTAGACTCGATCAATTTACTGCAATACCTATCTTTTAGATCATATGAAATAAATGTTGAATCAATAATTTCTTTAATTAAGGCATCAAAGATCTTGTCAACATTCATAATATGTCCTTCAATTAATTCATACTTATTTGATGTCGCTCTAACTAAAGACAAAATAACTTCTGTTTCTGGAATTTTTTCCTCTGCAACTAACCCTTTTAGAGAAATTAATATCTCATTATTAGCCCTAGATATTTTCTGTAAGTATTCTTTATCATATTTTGTTTTGCGAAAGAAGTTAGTAACAGCCCAAAGAATTAAAGCTACGACCAATCCGCAAACTATATTTATCAGCACACTTTTATCAAGTAATTCAGCCAACAGCGACATACACATCTCCACAAACTATTTATTTTTCTTGAATACTTTTTATACTCTGCCCCATAATATAAAGCAAGCACCCTTCATTATTACACTTATGATACCGAACCTTAATCCCCCATCCCACTTAGGTGATGAAGTAACCGGAATCCGTACAGCCTCGCACCACGGACACACAGCACCGTCATATCTTGACAACAAACAACAAAAATATACAATACAGGTATGCAGTTTGAATACGACAACAACAAAAGTGCATCCAATTTAGAAAAACACGGGATTGACTTCAAACAGGCGCAAGCCCTTTGGAATGATCCAAACTTGCTGGAAATTCCGGCACGGACTCAAGGCGAACCCCGTATTTTTTTTATTGGAATCATGAACGGCAAACACTGGTCAGCCGTAACAACTCCACGCAATGGAGTTACCCGCATTATATCAGTGCGCCGTTCCAGAAAAAAGGAGGTGGAACTTTATGAAAGCTAAAGAATTTGATGAAGCTTTTGAATCAGATCAGGACATAACTGAACAACTGGATTTATCCAAAGCCACCAGACCGAATAAAGACATTAAACGGGTGAACGTAGATTTCCCCGCATGGATGATAATAGCTTTGGATCGTGAAGCAAAACGGCTGGGAGTCAACCGACAGGCTGTAATCAAAACATGGATTGCAAACCGCATAGACTCGCAACGCCCCGCAGAACATTAATACACCCCGCTCCGGCGGGGTTTTCTATTCCCCCTGAATACTCTTAACCCCCTGCCCCATCTGAGCCAGCAAACACCCTTCAGCCTTACACTTATGATACCGAACCTTAATCCCCCCATCCCACTTAGGCGATGAAGTAACCGGAATCCGCACAGCTCCGCACCACGGACACACCGCACCATCCTTAGGGCTGAATATCACGCCCTCTTTCGCTTTAGCCATTGCCGCCGCTATCAACTTCGCTGACATACTACCTACCACCATTAGTGTAAGGATTAACTTTTTTTCTAGGGGTTTGCACCTTAGTTTTCATACCCGCTTTCTTGTAAGACTTAACGCCCAGCAAATCCGCCGCCGCAAGGTTGTATCCGGCAATATCCCATGCATGATTGGGCCGCCCTTTCGGACACTCCCAAACCCCCTTTTCATTCACGTATTCAGCGGTCATTTCCCGCGCCCACGCATCGGAAACTTCACTGTGCAGGTGATACGCTCCCGGATCAGCGGGATTAATAGCAAGGCGATTTGATAAAGCGTTCTTGTAATGCGTCACATTCACCCGCAAAAGCTTAAGGCCACCGGGTATAGGCTTGTTTGAACCGGGGAAAATATCAATCTGACTGTATGAAAACGGGCGCGCCATTGTCTGCTCACCTTTCAACGGCAGAATACGCCCCCGATTAAGACGACAAAAATCGTAAACTTCGTCTGTCCGATGCCCCATTGCATCTATTAGAGCCAAGCGCACAAGGTAAGGATTGCCTTCTGCGTCCTTGTATTCCCGTTCCCATAACACTTCCGCCAAGGCTTCAAAGCTATCCACTTCGCCATCAGCAATAAGCCATGATTCATGCACCATGCCGTAACCCCATGCTCGTATTTCATATGGGAAATAACCGCCCCTGCCGGACTGCGTATCAATGGCGGCAGTCAGACAGGCCACAACGTCACCACTCGGAACAAGCAAGCGAGGGCGATCATCTTTAAGCGCAAGAATCTTATCTTCACTGCGCTCCTGCTGATAGTTAACCCACGGTTCCGCTTTGTGAGAGTTCATGAAATCCTTTAACTTTTCGCGCCATTCAGGATTAAGGCCGGACTTCTGACCCCGCAAAAAAGCGGCGGCAACTTCGGATAGAGAAACGAATCTCGACAGCCAACTAGGAATATGAAAGCCGATTTTCTTAGGCCGCTTAGATTTAAGGTAGCTTTCAAGCGGAGCACCGGAAACACGGTCAAACCATGCGCCAAAACTTACCGCCTTATCACGTGTTCCATCATCCCACTTGCACCCCATGTTCGGGCATTCATACCACGCCAGTTTTTCAGCCTCGACCCGTTCGGCATGTTGGGAAGGATCGGCCTTTTCTCTTTCCGGCCATTTAATCTGGTCAAAATCCATTTCATGCTCATAGCCGCAAATCGGGCAACGCACCTTATAGCCGAAAACAACCTGCGCTTCGATATTAAGAGCCGTCCAGATAGGGCCGCTTTCATTTGTCGGTGTTGAAATTTTAAGAAACTTGCGGTTGCGATAAGTACGCCCACGCTTTTCCGCCAGACTGAGCGGATCGGCTTCTTTCTTGTTTGTGGAGGTGGGATATTTATCAATCTCATCAAAGAAAACATATCGGATAGGCTTCGATGCCAGACGGGATGCAGAGTGCGCCCAGCCCATATAGATCGGCATATGCCGCAAGTTTATGCGGAGCGAGGCTTCATCATCCGTTGAGCCAGTCAGATACTTTGTAAGTTTCGGTGAAGTTTTGAGCATAGGTAGAACTCTATCCCTGCTCGAATCCTTCGCCGCTGTCATATCGGGATAGATGATCATTGCCGGACTCGGTTCGCGATCCACGGCATAGCCCAGCGCATTAAGCAGTACTTCGGTTTTACCAACCTGCGGAGCCGCGCAAACAACAACTGTTTGAACTCCGCTATAAAAAAGGCTGTCCATTATGTCGGTAAGGTAAGGCGTTACATCATTACGCCACATGCCCGGTAAGGAACTGGATTCAGGAACCAGAATGCGCGACTGCTCCGCCCATCTGCTAACCTTGATCTTTTTACGCTTTCGCAAAATCTGCTTCTCGCCCCTGCTAAATGAAAAGGTGAACCGCTTCCCAATCATTTCCGGAGACAATGAAAAACGACCTACCGGAACGAGTACCGGCTTTCCGACCATATTTTTAACTATCGAACTGGCTTCCACTTACAAACTCCATTGTGATTTGATCAGTACGCGCAAACTCGCTCAGTAATTCGTCCAGCTCGTCATTCAAAATCTGAATAAAAACGTCTTCATGTTCCGGATTACCTTCAACGGCATGGATTAATTCACGCCCTTTCATCAAAAACAGTTGGCGAAGGCCCGTATCAAGTACCGAAGTTTTGCCAGCCATGAGCATTTCCACGCTTTCACGGTCAATAAGCTTGCCTTGTGTCTGCTCAAGTTTCAGCCTTCTAAGCTCCGCTTCGTATTCTTTGTCCTTGGCTTTCGCTTCCTGAAAACGCTTTGCCGCATCACCAGTTAATCCTTCCTCGTCCGGCTGTTCCGCTTCCACCTTTTTACCAATGGGAACCCACCCGAGTTGCTGAGCAAGTTCTGAAATATCGCTTTCGTAATATTTACCGCCGATAGGCTTCACCTGCTTATCCTTCCCGACGTAATTGAAGAACGTCCGCCGCGAAATCTGCCAGCCTTCCTGCCCGAACTGAACCCAAGCCTGATTTATAGAATTGTAAAATTTTTCAACCATTTAAGTAGCACCTGAATTGTGAAAGTGACACGTTTGATACAGTTTGTGCAGTGTGCATATTTTTTAAAACATTCCGTGTGCAAAAGACTCGAGCCTCACGTTACCCGTGTTTCCGGAATCGCTGGGGAGTACCTAAAGGCAACATGGTACTGATAATTTTCTTTGGTGGTTCATCACCGTGAAAAGGTAAGCTATTCATGTAGCATAAGCCGATCAACGGCGCGGCTTGTTCGAACAGCTCCCACATTTGCCACACGGTTTCACCATTAGCCTTGCCCCATGCTTCATCAATGACCACGACCAGTTCATCCGCTTTGTTTCGTTTGACCATAAACATCTGCCGATGTTTCCGAATCAATACGCCTAGCCTCTTCATTGCCTTGTGTCCGATTTCAAAAGACTGCCAATGCCGATTGAATTCATCTTCGGATATCGGTTCAACTTCTTCCTGTTTGCATAACCGTTTGAACTTATTGAAAGCTGTTTCCGGTTCACCCTTTTGGTATTTGCTTTGAAGCTTTGCCAGTGCGTTCATACTGGTTCCGGTCCCAAGGTTTGTCCCGTGTCAGCCAACACTAAAAGCTACCGAGAACATTAGTCTTTTTATTTTTGGTCCAACTGTCCCATGTACCAAGCTTAAAAACCAAATGCTGTAAGCCTCGCGTATACGCACGCACACACGCGCATATATAGACAACTTCTGCCCTGTACCTTGGACCGCTGGTACCATCGTGGACCGAGCCACTATTCACGGGACTTGCCGAGCTTTGACACGTGGACCGTGTGGTACCGACACGTTGGAACCACTTCTCCGGGGGAAGCATAAATTCCGAACATGTATTAATTTGCCCAGTAGGTAAGGCGAGACACCGCCGCTGGTCATCATAAAGGGGGGCGGGGGAAACAGCGCATAACGTTTCACTCGCATATATGCCAGTAAAGCAGCTCATTACGCTGTTAACTCGAACTTAGTTTTAATGCCGGAGATCATACGACAACGCCGCCCATCAACACGTGGGCGAGTTTCACGCAAAGTCCTCACGGCTGAATACAATTCACGAAAGAAATTTTCTTTATGCATAGCCTGATAGCCATTCTTTGAACTGTAATCTCGGTAGGCTGTGTATAATGAATCCTTAGATTCTTTGGCCCCATCTGAAAGCTCACATTTATCTTCAACAAATGCCTGAACCGGATTGTTAAGCCGCCTGTAATCCATCAGCAGATCAATGGTTTCGTCCGAGGATGAAAACTGCCCCTGCTCATAGAGCCTATGCAACCCGACCAATGCCCAATGAAAGATTTCAGACAGCTCGCTTTTAAGTTCCTTGAACAAGTTCGGGTTGCGGTCTGGATCACCTTCCAGATATTGCCGTTTAAACTTGATGGGCAACATGCGCCGAAAAAAGCCATCTGTATTATCCAGCACACGCGGCAACTTATTAGCTGCAAATGCTAACTTGCAGAATGGCAAAAATTCAAACGAATCCTTATGTTTAAAAGCACCCTGAATAGGGTCACCGGATACGACAGCCTTAAATATGGGTGTTTCCATTGCAGCAGAGCCTATTTCGGTGGAAATATTCAACACCTTGTTATAAAGACTGGCCCGCCGGAACTGATCTTCTAAATCCTGAAAGGCAACCGCAGAACAGTTTTCAGGTGAAACCAGTTCACGGGTGATATTTAAAAAAGTTGATTTACCGTCCGAGCCATCACCGAGCAGCAACAGACACTTTTCAAAATGAGTATCACGGGTAAGGCTGTAGCCCATAAACTCTTGGAGCTGGGCAATAGGTTCAGGTGTCTGCACCGTATCTTCCAGATACTTAAGCCACTTTTCGCACCTAGCTTCTGAATCAGGGTTAAAAGACACACCGAGGCATATGGTGGAATAGTAATCGTGGTCATGCGGCTTCAGCTCAAGAGTTTTGAGATTAAGCATACCGTTTTGCAAACATACCCAATCGCCACGGTCATTAACTGCCCGCCCGTGGGGAAGATTAGCTAAATTAACTGCCAGTGACGTTGCATCATTCACCCGTGCGGTTGTGGCCTCGATGCCTAGATAATGAGTAGCCGACTGCTGAAGGTTGCCACGTGAAATTTGTTCCCAGTATTTGGAGTTCCAGCGATACAGCAAACCTGTCATATCATCAGCAAGCAAAGGTTGATCCCGTAGAAGCTGATCCGCCAGCAAACGAGGCTTGTACCTATTATCAAGAAAAAAGGCCCACTCTCCGCCTGTTTCGCACCCTTGCGATTTCTCAACCTTACGAGCCGTGGCGAACAGGGCTTGCAACTCCTTCGCACCTTGCTTGAACCGCACAAAGAAGTCGGTAAGGTCGAGTCCGTCTTTTTCCGGCAAACTACCGTCTGCATTACGGCCCATGAATTCCGGCCATTCTATAATGCGTACTGATCGGGCCACCTGAACCAGTGATCGTGCCGCCTTTTCAGCATGCGCCTGTCCCGGCTGATCTGCGTCATAAGCAATAATCACATCACGGCCCGTGAACGGCTCCATATGCTCTTTAGACCACTTAGCGGTCTTGGAAGTTTGGGTTATGGCATTAAAACCATTGGAAAGAGCGCATATGGTATCCGGTTCACCTTCGCACAAAAGAACAGGACCAGTCTTACTGAGCGTACAAGATGCAGGAAACAAACGTGCATTCCCATATCCCCTGCCCCACGAGATGATCTTGCTTTTTAGATTTGTGCCGGGTTTGCGATAGAGTCTGACATTATAAAGTTGTCCATCATTGCCGCGAATAGGGATAGCCACACGCATAGGCGCTCCGTTAACAGGAAGTATTACCCCTTCGCTATTTCGGAAAACCATCTGCATACGCAGGTCTAGCCGTTTGATAACGTCCGCATTCCATCCTCGCTCTTTCTTCAGGATAAAAAACCAATCATCCGGCAACAGAGCCATACGGCCCCATGCTGATTCCGGTATAACCACATTAGCACCACGCTTACTGGGCTTGCGCTTTTGCTGAACAGTAGTTTTAGACTGCGGGAAATTATTTATACCCTGTCCGTATTTATCCTTGAAGCTCTTGAATGCTTCATCATTAGCAAGGCCGTTAACCAGCCCGTAAAGCTTAATCAGGTCGCCACAATCGGTGCATCCGGCAAGGCATTTAAAATAGTCATCTTCAAAGTTATAACCAAAAGACGGGTTATCATCAGCATGAAACGGGCATTTCCCGTTTAACCAGTCGCCTGATTCTTCTGAGACTTCAAAAAGTGTACGAGCAATGGTCGCTCGTTCTTCTGCACAAAGATTTGTTCCGGCCCAGCCCATAGCTATTCCTCAACCAGTGCTTTGATGCCGTTACGCCAATGCAGAGCCGCAGAAATGAATTCCATCATTTCTTTTTCAAACTCTGCAAATTCATGCGGTTCAATCCGTCCATCCTCCATAATTGAGGCAAACTTAACCACGGCATCGCTGAACTCTTTAGTTGTCCGGTTCATGTCGTTTTCCAAGTGACCTGTAAAAATACCCGCTTCCGGCAACGGAAAAACCACCATGTTCATCTGGTGGGCAATTGCCTCAAGCGGCGTAATTGAACCGCATGTTTTCATAAGCGGCACAAGGTCCAGAACGCCCATTTTTGCAGTAGAATCTTCGGGGTTAAGTTCTTTGTATAAAGTCCAATGGCTTTTAGCAGACCCGAAAGTCTGTTCGCTTATTTGCTCAACCGATAAAGTCCGATGCCGTAGCACCATATTTTGAATTTCTAAGGCTACACTTTTACGTGAATTATTCATGACTTCCCCTTATGTCTTCCAAAGCAAATCTTTATCTGTAGTAGATAGAGCTTTACTCCGGTGCTATTTTGTCTTTGCTATGGTTGATCCGATCTTTGACATTGCAAACTATTTTAAAAATTAAAGAGCTTCTGCGAGCAAAGAATTAGGAATTTCAGCAGAAACAGGTTTAAATTCCATAGAATGATCAGCCTTGTTTCTGCTGACATGAAGTGTCTCTCTAGCCGTCTCAATTACGTAACTGGCTTCGGAAAAGTTCAATCCAGAAAGGTTTTCAAGAACCTTTTGAACAACTTTCGTAGCCCGTTCTTTCTCTGCTTTTTCTAAATCTAGGTATGGATACATATTTCCTCCTCTGCTATTCGTTTAATTATATCCAGATGCCGGACATGAATAAGCCGAGTCAGGTCCGGTTTATTGCTTAATTATATTTTTTATGGAGGGTCCGGTGGTGGAGGATTTGCGGGCAAAGGAAATTTTTCGGGATATGCTATATGCTGAGCTAAGCGAACAACTGTAGAATCAGCTCGATTTGAGGATTTAATACGGCGAAAGGATGCAGGATGGATTGATAGCGCATCGGCTACATTACCCTTGCCTAACTTTTTCTCTAACTGGGAGATCAAATCTTGTGAGAATGGTTCGCTTCGTTTCATGAGGTTAAAATAGAACCATTGGCTCTATTTTGTAAAGAGAAAATTGAACAATGACACTATCACCATTATGTGATGATTAATTAATAATGAACAGTGAACTATTAGAACGAATTATTGTGGATGAATTTTCCCAAATAGCTAAAGACCAAGGTATTCATAAAACCAAAGTCGGAAGGAAAGCTTTTGGCGACAGTGAATCTGGCAGTAAGAAATGGATATATATATTGGAAGGAAGAAAAGACCGTCGCCCACAATCACTTACGATTGCGGATATGGCTGATCTTTGCAATGCGCTTGGCGTTCCAATTGAATCGATCATGTTTAATGCTATTCAACGCTGTAAAAATGAGGAAGAGACAAAAAAACAAAGAAAAACATCAAGGTAAATAGCACGTATTCATTCAAAAAAATTTATGCTCTGAAATAGATAATTCTATAACGAAGCACACGTACATTTAAAAATCATACTAAAATTACAATTTTAAGAGAGTAAAAAAATATGAATATCAAAAACATCATTGTCCACAACCTTATTAAAGACAGCGATGAACAAGCTCCTGAATGTAAATTCAGGGAAGATGAACTAAATAAAAATGATAAACATATCATCACAATGTGTGAAGAACTTTTAGCTCTATACTCAAGAAAAAGTACACTAGGAATAGGTAGTTTTGAACCAGACACCAAAGAATTTTACTTTAGTCTTGACCTAAAGAAATTTCACGAAAATAAAACTAATATGGTTACTTTTTCTGTAGACGCCATGAAAAGGCTTGAATCTCGTGTAAAAAGCAAAATTAAAGCGCGTGGAGGGTATGTTCTTTTTGTATACTATACACTTAATGAATCAACATATCTACTTGCTGCGATGATAAGAGATAAAGAAGGAAGTACTATCGATAAAAAATTAAATATAATTAAAAATATGCATTTAGACCTAGATAAACTTCATGTATGCTGCCAAGTGAATATTACAAAATGGTTAAACAAAGAAGATACATACCTAACATTTATTAAAGGAATTCAATCAACAACCCCTCAGTATTTTCTTGAATTTATAGGGTGTAACGAATTTACCGACTCAAAAACACAGACACAAACACTTTACACTGCTTTCAACGCACACTGCTCTGAAAGAAAATATTCTTCTGATACAGTGGAAAGACTCAAAGAAAACATATTCAATTATTGCAAGGAGCAACACAAACTGGGGAGACCAATACGCTTAGAAACTATTTCTAGAATCATGAATGAAGATAAACCGGAAGAGTTTGTTGAATTTATAAATAAAAAATCATACAAGGTAAGCTCTTCATTTGCCGTGCACGCTATTAGTTTAAGACGGTTTAAACGATATTCAGGACATAACAAAAAAATCACAATCAGCTTCGACTCGGAACTTTGGGATAAGCAAGTAAAAATAATTCAAAAAGGGGTCTCTGTAAAATTAAAAGAAGACACTCTTCTAATAACAGAAATACCTGAAAACTTATTAAAAGACATTGAAGATGGCACAACCCACAGGTAAATTTGAGGCAGTAGTCTCAATCTTAAAAAAAGCGACGACAATAAATTGGAACAAAAGAACTGTCATAGCTACAATTAAGCTAAGTGATTTTACTGACATCCTTTTATTCCTCGATAACGAATCTGTTTTAGAACAAATAACCATCGAGGAAGATACTTATAATGATGAGTTAAATAAAATTATTCAACAAGATACAAATTCTAATGCCATTGTATATATTGATACCAACTATTGCGGTGATATATATGAAAATTTTGATGAATTCCTTTCTCGTGGAGAGAATAAATACATCATTAATGACTCTTTTTACTGCACCGAAGGGGGAATTAGCAGCAGTAGCGACAGCGAAACAGTAACGGCATACAAAAAAACGGTTGCACTCATAAATCTTTTTCGCGAAACAGCAGACAGTTCTACAAACGAGTCTGTGCTATTCTTCTCTGCTAACAGCAAAATTGAAATTACACTTAATTATTCTTTAATTGACCTTAAAGAATTCACTGGAAATATTAGTGAGTTAAGAGATTCACTATTTGAACCTATTCATAGAAACGAACGAATAGCCATTTTTAAATCATCTTTAATAACCATGCTTGGAAGAGAACCGAATAAAGACTTAAGATTCTCCTACCTCCTTAGAAATTACACATCATGGAAAGAAACATATGAAAACAATTTCAAACTTTATTTGGAAAAGTTTACTTTCGAGTCTTTACGAAGTGAAATAGAAGAAAATAAAATCAAACTAGCAGACAAACTTAATTCAATAATATCTGATCTACATAAAAGCATCATTGCGCTTCCTCTCGGATTTATATTTGGGGCTACCAAATTAAGCCTTGAATCTGAGCACATTGTTAACGATATATTAATTTTAGGAAGTATAACTCTTTTTTGTCTTTTTCAGTTTATTGCTCTTGCTAACCATCGCAGAATTCTTGAATTTGTAAGTTCTGAAATTACCCGGCAAAAAAGGAAGCTCATTACAGAACACTCAAGCCTAGCAGAAGAATTGTCTACGCCATATGAAAAACTGGACAAGAGAGTTAGATTCCAAAAAATACTTCGACGATCTTTTGGTTTGGGCCTTTGGCTTGTTATCGGAATATGCATTGCAACCACTTTAAAACTATTAACACTAAATGCTCATGCAAGCCTAACCTTTGTTTAAGCTATCCCCACCTTCAACATCCATCTACTTCTTCCCCAAGTATTTTAATTTATAAAACATAGCCTAACAGTTTTCCTACAATTTAAAATTACCTGTCCATTAAAAGAACAATTTGATCTTTTTAAACGTTGACAAATTGAGCCAATGGTTCTATTTCTTAATTCAACACACCGACCACAAGCCCAAACGCACCGCGCGAAACATCCGGAGCAAGTACGCCTTGAATCAGCGTGTTAATTGATTTTCAATTTTTTCGAAGTCTGTGAAGGGCTACATGGATATAGACACCTCCCACAACTTGGGTGTGCCGGAACTCCCCTTTCCGGCCCCCTCACAGGCTTCGAGCACGAAAAAGGAGATAACGTATGTCTCTACATGTAATCTTTCACCGCAAGGTAACTTTTGAAGCGAAATGCACTTACTGCGGAGCGCACGAATGGTTAACCAGTGCGGAAGCCGTGACCAAGTTCACCCATGACCATGAACCATGCAATAAGCTTTATGAAGCGGAGTTTGAGCAATCCTTGTGCGCACAAGAAATTCAGGAGGCAATCAATGCTGAAACCCGGAATGCGAGTGCAGATTAAACGCAAGTATAAACATCCGGCAGTTGTTGAAATTGACCGCTTCGATTCGCGCGGCTTCTGGATAGGATTTAAAATAGTAAATGGCCGTTTAGATCGAAACTGGTTGCGACTATTCAAATCAAAAGACGTAACCGCTGTTATGACTGAATGCGGTTTGCGATGTATATTCCAAGAAGTTTTATAAAGACAAGAGCAATTCAAATGACATTAACAAGCACCCTTCAATCCCACTTAGGCCGTCGCTACTCTGCCGAAGATGTAGCAATTGCATTTGCGAAATCAAAAAACTGGGTTTATAGAAATGCTGCTGCTATCGGCGGCGTTCGCATGGGAAAAGAATGGGTGTTCTTTGAAATAAACATGGTCAATTGCCTCACCAGAGGAACAGACGATGCCAATACAGCGAAAAAACAAGACAACAGAGAAGAAGGAATGGTTTGCAAGGATAACCTTACCGAATGGAAAGCAGAAAGAAAAGAAAGCTACGACCAAAAAGGAAGCCTTAGATTGGGAATGTATGATGAGGCAGAGGTTAAGCGAATTATCGACAACCCCGACCCTTTCAATCTCCTTACACAGTCTCACCACTAGGCACCTTGAAGCACAACTTGCCAAGGGAATCAGCCCCCGCTGGTTTCAGGATAAAAAAATGGTGCTTAAGGAGCTTCTTAACGCTTCCGGAGTAAAGCCGCTTGAACCTGCGGTTAATCTGGATCACGAAACCGTCCGCAAATTCCTTGATCAAATAGCCTCTCTTAAAAGTGGACATAGAGCCAACAGATACCGCCGCCATATTCTTAGAATGTGGGCATGGGGTAGCAAGGCGGGACTGACTAAGGGTGATTGCCCTTGGGAAGTAGAAAAGTATAAGGAAATACGAAACCCTCGCTATATCCCTACAGAAGACGATTTCTGGAAACTCTACGAATCAGCGGATCAGGTTTTAGATGGTTCTACCCATTCAACAGGTATTTACCAACTGGAACCGCACCGCAAAACGCTTCTGCTTACCTTCCTGCATACTGCGGGTAGAAAATCCGAGATTCTGAATCTGAAAAAAGAAGACCTCGACTTCTCAGCCCGTAAAATACGTCTATGGACTGCCAAGCGTGATGGCGGTGTTGAGTATGACTGGATTCCAATGACTAAGATTCTGCATGATGAACTTATAAAACATCTTGCACGGCAAAAGCTTAACTTCCCCTTTACTGAATATGTATTTGTTAATCCGGCAACAGGCCGGAACTATTCAAGCGTAAACAAGATGATGGAACGCATGTGCAAACGGGCAGGAGTAAAGGCTTTCGGATTTCATGCTATCCGCCACCTCACCGCTTCTATTCTGGATAATAAAATGATTCCTATGGCAGACATTCAAGCAATCTTGCGTCACAAGTCACCGGAAACAACCGCAAGGTATATCCATTCAATAAGAGGCGCAAAAGTGGCACTGGATGAAGTGTTCGGAACAGGAAAAGTGATCAGCTTAGAGGGCAAAAGAAAAGCCTCCGCAAAAGCGAAGGCTTGAAAAAAAGTGAGTAAAAAGGTGAGTAAGGCTTACAACGAACTCACTATTCAACTCTAAACTATTGAAATAATTGGTGGGCAATGCAAGATTCGAACCTGCGACCTTCAGCTCCGGAGGCTGACACTCTATCCAACTGAGCTAATTGCCCTCAGCGATTGGTTTGATATACATCAGCACCACTTGCTGTCAAGGAAAAACGCTTTCAAAGCTTATATTTAAAGTCTAATTCCGCGGCTAAGCTCTTTTAATTTTATAATAATTAACCGCTGTAGTTTTAAGCATCAGATTAAGTAAAAATGTGGTACAAATTTAACTTTTTCTAAACCAGAATGAAAGTGCGGCAATCACTAAAAACACTGCATCTCGTGCTATTGTCAGCGCCATGTCAGATGTTACGCTGGCATCAGTTGAGAAACAACCGCACGCTACATCTATACCTCTGTAAAGGTTGGCGGAAAGGAACGCTATAAAGATCACCAACAGCGCTGCTGTGATTGCTGTAGCGACTTCAGTCAACACCCCGCACACAAGCAGTGCGCCGCACACAAATTCCAACCACGGCAGAAAATGAGCTACCGGCATGATTAATACATCCGGTAATATCTGGTAATTTTTTATTATATTGCCAAAAGCAACAGGATCAAGAATTTTATCTACACATGCTGCAATAAAGATCAGCCCTAAGATTATACGCGGTAAAGATTTCATCATTTAATTGCCCTCCAGCTCTCTACCGAGACTAAGCCATCCATCAAGTCCGTCTGTGTAGACGGAAACTTTATCAAATCCTTTTTCAATCAGCTTTTGCGCAACTATTATACTTTTGCCGCACAATGCCCCGTCGCAATATACTACTATCATTTTATCCTTGGGGATGCCCATTATCAAACGGCCCAGCTCTTCATAAACCGCCCAGTAAGGCAGATTGTACGCTCCTGGTATATGGCCCATTGCGAACTCGGTATCACTGCGTCCATCCACAAAAAAAGCGTTGCCGGACTCAAAATATTTAATAGCCTGCGCTCCGTCAATTTCAGTAAATTCCGGCTGCTGCACTACTGTGCTGTTATTATTTGCCGGAACCGGACGTGAATAATTAAATGACCACGCAAGCCCTGCTGATACTACGCAAACTAAAAGTATCTTTAAGACAAAAGATGTTTTCTTTCCTATTTTCATTAAACGAACCTTATAAATTTAACTTTGACTTGATTCTATAGCATTCTCAACTCAGTAATTTCGCTCTGCGGATAAACATCATACAGAACCATTCAAAAATAAAGTAATAAAATAACGTGCGCAGCACATAAATCCGCAAATGACTAACTCATCAGGAAATAGCATGAATCGAAAGCAAGATTTATGGTCGGAAACTATTTAGAACTGATTAGTTCGTCAGTGTTCTTTTTACAATAAAAAAAGGCGTGTTCATTATGAACACGCCTTTCTTCCAGCGAGACCAGACACCCGGGATAAACCGTTACCGCTGCTTCCTTTCGGACCTGACGGGGTTCACAGCGCACCCGCCATCTGGCCTCTCTGTAAAAATCATTTTGTCTCAAGGACGAAGGGAATGTCTATTGACTTGGCCTCAAATTGTCAAGTGATATCAGTAAAAAGTTTAATATAGTAATCCTGTCATATTTTTAGGTTCTTGATTCTTACAACCAGAAGACCTAATCTGCTTTATCCAGTTAATAAAATGACTAACATTTAATATTTTGGAGATTTTCAATGAAAGCTAATAACGTAAAAGACGTTGAAGGCGTTAAAGTCGAAAAGGCATCATACAAAGGTACAGATTACGAAGTAAAGGGTGTTACCATCCGCTGGCTCTCCAAATCCGGCAAAGATGCAAATGGACAGCCTGAATATGGGCTGAGACACTTTACTGTTGAACCAGGCGGAGAAATTCCGGCACATAACCACTTTTATTTACAGACCGTATATATCGAAAAAGGAAATTTTGAGTGTTTCAGTTATGATCCTGAAACAGATGAAGTTGCGGAAAGTAAAATTTGCGGCCCCGGTGACTGGGTATATGCAGAAAGCATGGAGCCGCACGGCATGAAAAATATAAGCGAAACAGAATCTGCAACATTTCTGTGCTGCATCTGTAATGTTTATGAATAATTTCTGTATGTAGAAAGCCTGCCGGATATCCGGCAGGCTTTTATATTAACTGTCGGTGTTGATTCAGGTGCCGAGTTTGAATCAATATAAAGTCGATTCCAGAAAGGAATGTTTAAACTAACAGGCTTTTTGCTCAAGTTGTATGCGATATTCAATGATATCATCAACGGTTAAAACAGGAATACCGAACTTTTTACCAAGCTCTACAATTTCCGGCAGTCTGGCCATTGATCCATCATAATTAGTAACTTCGCAAAGAACCCCGCAAGGTTTAAGTCCAGCCAGAGTCATCATATCTACAGTTGCTTCGGTATGCCCCTGTCTTTCAAGAACTCCGCCTGCTTTAGCGCGCAAAGGAAAAACATGTCCCGGCCTGTGCAGGTCGGAAGGTTTTGCATTATCGGCAATTGCAGCTTTAACAGTCGCAACGCGGTCAGCAGCAGAAACGCCGGTAGTAACCCCTTCCGCAGCTTCAATAGTAACAGTGAAGCCGGTCTGGTTACGACAGGTATTATCAGTAACCATCATGGGGATATTGAGCTGACTTAGTTTATCTTCAGTCAGACACAGACAAACAATACCACTGCACTGCCTAATGAGCATAGCCATTTGGGTATCAGTCAAATGTTCAGCCGAAAAAATAAGATCTCCCTCATTTTCACGATCTTCATTATCTGTGATAAGCACACCTTTACCCTCTTTCAAGGCTAAAAGTCCCTTTTCTACTCTTTGAATGGAATTTCCGAATTGAGATAATAGATTCTGATTCATGGTAAATCTCCGTAATAAGGTACCAGAATCAGGGCGTAAGAATGACAGCTGCTTATAGATGAAAGCAGCCACGCCATAGACTCTACTGAGTTATGACGGGTTTTCTACTGTCGCATCCTCTTTCATCCGGACTGTAACCGTCGGCTCTGGAATCACACCAAATCTGCTGACCCTTTCTCACAACGAGAAAGGCGCTCGCGGGCTTTCTTTAAAAAAGATCAAAGAATCACCGCCGGTGGGGAATTGCACCCCGCCCTGAGAATTAACAAAGTCCTTTTATAATATGATCAGACGATTAGTCAATAAAACCGTACATTTTTTTCAAAAAGGCAATATAACTCAAATGAGTTATAAAAATGTGTACATAAAAAATAAATTTATGTATTAAAGAAGGTAATAATCGCTATTTTATAGACTACTAAATTTGAAGAGGAAAAGAACAGTGCTAAAATTAAAGACACGGCTTACTTTATTTCAAATCACTGTACTAATAATTTCCATTGCAGTATTATGTATACTTTTTATTTATCAAATTAATAAATATGCAACCAATGAAATGAATGAATATCGCGATGTAATGTATAACCAAAAAATCACTGGACTAACTAACCTTGTAAACATGGCTGAAAAGACAGTCCAATCATACTACAACAAATCTCAAGACATTGAATTACTGAAAAAGACTCAAGAAAAATCTCTAAAAAACACTATTGACTCTATTGCAAGCCAGTTATCAGCTTTTTACACAGAAAATGAAAATAAACTCTCCACAACTGAGCTGGAAACAGAAATAAAGAAACTTGTCAGATCAATTCGTTACGACGGCAATAACTATATTTGGATAAATGATATGCAGGCAAAAATCATTATGCATCCAATGTCACCACAACTTGAGGGAAAAAATCTTTCCGACACCACAGACCGTTCAGGAAAATATCTTTTTAGGGATATGGTTGAAGTCTGCCGTAAAAATGGTGAAGGGTCCGTTTCATATATATGGGAAAAGCCCGAGACTAAAAAAGATACCCAAAAAATTTCGTATGTTAAACTTATACCTGAGCTTAATTGGGTTATCGGAACAGGAGCATGGCTCGATGATATTACTCTTGAAATGAAAGAAAAAGCCCTTGAGCAACTCAACCAGATGCGCCTTAAGGATGGAAATTATTTTTGGGTTAATGACACTGACATGAATATGATCATGAATCCTTCAAACCCGTTATTAAATGGCAAAAGCGTAGCTAACCTTAAAGACGCAAAAGGCAAACTAATATTTAAAGAAGTTGTTAATGTCTGCGAAAATAAAGGAGAAGGAACTGTTTCATACTGGTGGGCAAAAGCCGGCAAAAGCGGAGATTTCCCTAAACTGTCATATGTCAAGCTATTCAAGCCGTGGAACTGGATAATCGGCATGGGAATATACACTGACGATATCGACAACTCTTTACAAGAAAAGCAAATTAAACTGGATAATACGATTAACAGTATGATCATGTTAATCTTAGCTATCGCAGTACTGCTTGGAGTCCTTGTTACAGGGGCAGCAACATTCTTTGCAAATAAAATCACCGCCACAATCGGCGCTGAACCGGAAGAACTTTCCAGTATTGCGGAGCAGATGTCCAACGGTTATCTTGATATCGAAAAGTTATCAAACGATCCGCGCGGAGCATATGCATCAATGGAAAACATGGTTAAAAATTTAAAAAATGTTGTCAATGAAGTGCAACTGGCGACTGAAAATGTTTCTGCCGGAAGTGAAGAGTTGGCGGCTTCTGCAGAAAATCTGTCACAAGGTGCAAGCGATCAGGCTTCAGCAGTTGAAGAACTAAGTTCATCAATTGAAGAAATCAGCGTCAGCATCCGAAATAATGCTGACAACACAAAAAAAACAGAACAGATTGCAAACACTGTTGCTAAAAACACAGAAAAAGGCAGCCATGATGTTAAGCGAAACCTTGCTGCCATGACAGAAATTACTGAAAAAATAAGCATCATAGAAGAAATTTCCCGCCAGACAAACCTTCTTGCACTAAACGCTGCAATTGAAGCTGCACGAGCAGGAGAGCACGGTAAAGGGTTTGCTGTAGTTGCTGCGGAAGTTAGAAAACTGGCAGAAAAAAGCAGGATCGCGGCAGCTGAAATCGGAGAGCTATCATCCAACAGCCTCTCCATAGCTCAAGAAACACATGCAGAGTTAGATGCGTTAGTTCCGGAAATTGAACGGACAGCCAAGTTAATAAAAGAAATCGCCTTAACCTGTGACGAACAAAATTCAGGAATTAATCTTATCCAGCAATCTTCTGTACAACTGGATACAGTAATTCAACAAAACGCATCAGCATCAGAAGAAGTTGCAGCCACATCAGAAGAACTTTCAAGTCAAGCGCAAGAACTCCATGCAGCAATGCTTTTCTTTAAACTCAAATAGCATGTACAATTTATAAAATTAAAAAGTCCTGCTTCGTGAGAAACAGGACTTTTTAATTTTATTCGATAACAAATAGTCTATTTAAAGCTATCCGCAAACAGCTTTTCAATGGCTTTTCTACCGCAATCTTCAAGAAAACGTGTTCCCGTTGCTGTAAAATGTCTATGACTGATCACAGGAGCACGGCACTCAGCCCAACGCTCTTTCTGCCATGTAAACCAACAATCCTTATCCTGCGAAAAAACATAAAGAGGTTTATTGCATATCTTAGCAAATTCAGCACCCCATCCGGTACCACCTTTAACAGTACCGTCTTCCAAAATAGTACCTATAATAAAAATTTCATGTCCGCTGTTAACCTGCCAACATATACTCTGGAGAACTTTACGAAAAATAGGTGCGCGGGTGAAAGTTCTGTTCATCAGCTTTGAAACATATGTAAGGCTGACATCTTTGCTTTCGAGTTCTTTTTCTGTGAGAACCCGCAACCCGCGCTGACGTGCAATCTGCCGCCCATCAAAACTGAAGCTGACTTCTTGAAGTCCATATTTTTCAGCGTTGACTCCAAACTCACTCTCAGTGCCGGGAGCGCCGCCGCTATATAAAATGAATTCTTTAGGATTACTCACTTGCTTCCTCCAGTGTTGAGCGTGTGTCGATTTCGTTTCAATTCAATAACTAAAAAACATCAAGTTCACAATCACCAATCATTCTATTAATTTCTGATTATTCTTTACCATATTTTTTTTCAGGATTGCAAAACTTTTCTAAAACGTCAAAACCCTTCAACTGACAACAAACCGTATAATAAATATTTAAAACACCATTGATAAGAATTTTGCATCTATTAATCAGAATTACACACAGTAATTTATAGCAACTATATAAATATTACACATAATCATCTCAGCAAAAAGAGCCTATCAACACTATTAGTGAAAAAAATAACTATCAATACATTGTGTATTTTAATTTTTGCTTTTGATTATTTTTACTATCCTCACACTTGTAAATACAAAATTCTAATGCAACAGAGCTGTAATCCTACTCATTTTTTTTCAGCAATGAGGAGTAGACAAAATCAATAATCAGTGTATAGTGTCTTTGTTGATTCCGGCTGGAAAATCTCAAAAACGAAAGTAGCTAACGCCAAAACGTAATGGAGGTTTTTATGAATAAAGACACAGGAACAAGAGAAAAATCTGACCCGTTCAAGAAAATGGAAAAGAACGATCTTTTCAAATTTCGTTCTATCAGCAACAATATTGCTGCCATGGTTAAATCTCTGGATGATCAGGAAAAAGCCGACTCTCTGAAATCAGAATCTGACCAAGAAGAAGTTTAAGCATCTGCCTCATTCTTATCTCACTTTCCTAATAACAAAATAGCAGTTCTCGCATCCGCACCGTAATCAATTTAGACGTGCATTAATGAGAATCAAGCCACGCGGATATACTGCTGACAAAATCCCCGGACAATGAATCAATAGATTCAAGGTCTGTCCCCGTCTCAATTGAAGAGGCTTTATCCAGCACGACAAGCTGATGGGGGACAGACTGTAAACCGGCAAACATGATTGAAACGATTGCCTTCCAACTGCTACTGACATTTCTAAGCCCGATAAACAGTGGAACATTTTCCGGTATAGCTGCTGCAACCCTTTCAGGATAAAACCTACTGTCAGGCGTATCAATCGTTAGCACCGCAAAATCAAACATTTGTAAGGTCCTCAGCATCTTAGGAATTAATTGTGGTTTATAACCTCTAAACCAAATCCCTACACGACTTGGATCAACCTTTGCTGTATGGCGCAATTTGTTAGCTAAATCTTTCAAGCCTTCTTCGCCCAGCCTGCTGGGCGGGGACAGGACCAGAACGACTACACCTTTACCTGACAAATAGAGTCCGACTTCTTCAAATTGATCATCCGGTATTGCTGCTCCGAACCTGACAATAACAATAGCCGGAAACACTCCTTTAGATTCTGGAATAAATAAATCATCCGTTTTTACTTTTTTAGAATCCCTAACTTCCTTTACGCGCCCTTTATTCGGATATTCCGCCGCAGCGTGTGCTGGAAGCCACATAAAACGCTCTATGAAATGTTCATCTCCCGGCAAAAAAACAACTGATCCTTCGATAGGAAAATCCTCATCAAAAGACGGACCGTAGGTATAGATAAAATCTCCGTAGCCGGCTTTTCTAAGCTTTCTAGTCAAACCTGTTTTTTTATCATGCAAAACAAGCCGTCCCTGCTCCTGTCTGGCATCAATAATAGAAATATCTCTTCCTGTTTCAGTTTCATAATGCCCACGAAAATCATCTTCATTAAATGAATACGCTGCCAATTTATCAAACGTCCGCCCCTCTGAGCCACGCTTTAGAACTATAGTCTCATTACCGACAGTAACAAGCTTGCCCTGTTTCAAAGTAACTGCATTCTTATTATGAACATCTTTACTTTCAATTCCAGAAGATACGGCAACGTGCTGCTTTTTCTTCGGAAATAAAGTTTTAGATTTCACTGCCCTAGCGGCATTTGCTGTATTTGCAGAAACTTGAGAAGACTTACCCTTAACCGTAGATTGCGATTTATTAGGATTTTTTTTTGCTGGTAAAGTCTTTGGGCGGGATACAGATCGCTTTGACTGCTTTGCGGGCTTTTTTTCTGGCTGAATAACTGGTTCGAGCTTGTGGTCTGGCTTCACTTTCTTAAGGACTCTAGGACTGACTAATTCAATATCAATCATGCTCACAATATTTTCCGGTGTAGGAAAAATATTGTTGCAAAGGATAAGCACGATAAGAGCATGCACAAAAATAGAGAGAATAGCTGCAATGTACTTCAAAGTCCCTCCTGTACGCCCTTACATGCTATTCTAGGTTTACACTCTTTTCAACCAATTGAATAAATTATCAATTTCATTCCAAACCGATATACTTTTAAAAACACAACTCACTGCAATAACTACGAGATTACAATAGCATAAAACACATTTTAAGTTGACAGTGAACGGAAATGAGAATAAATCCTCTTCACTCGAGTCGGGATGTAGCGCAGCCTGGTAGCGCACTTGAATGGGGTTCAAGGGGTCGGAGGTTCAAATCCTCTCATCCCGACCACGATAATAAAAATCCCTACTAAGCCACTGAAAATTCAGTGGCTTTTTTATTTTAAAGCAAAAAACTCATACATATAAGATGCATGAGTTTTTTTGAATTTTACGAAATGTATATAAGATTATAAATTAAACAGCTCTTAGACTCATTTATTAGCCCTTAAGCTACTTAAGAATGCTATTTGCGAATTCTGCACCGCGAGCTTTTGTTTCCTCGGACATTTCTTCCGGACTACCGCATTCTCCTACGTACAATTCACCTATTTTGGTAGCCAATACTGAATCTACAAACTTATTAAAAGCTGAAAACACCTCTAAATTCTCTTCATATATATCAGCACCAGTAGTGAGCAAAGCGATAGGTTTACCTTTCAGCAGTGAAGTATGTTCAGGAGTTCCGTATTTTGTTATCAATGAATAACATCTGTCTACCAATGCTTTGATCTGAGCCGTTATCCCCCAGAAATATATTGGTGAAGCAAACACAATGACATCTGCCTCTATCATTTTTTCCAATATCTCAATTGCATCGTCTTTCTGAATACATGCTATTTCATCAGCTGTCACAGAACACTTGTCGCAACCTAAACAGCCACCAACATTTTTCTGAGCCACATTGATCCGCTCAATGCTGTGCCCTTTGGATTTGATTTTATCTTCAAATGCTCCAAGTACAGATGCGGTATTTCCTTTTTTCTTTACGCTTCCAAGTAAAGTCACTATTTTCATATGTTACCTCCATGTTTTATTAATTAACTACGAATAAGATCTCATTGACAAAGAATTTATACAGAACTAGATAATAAGACAAATTAATTGTTTTAATTATTTTAATCAAAATTTTTTATCAAAAATATTATTCAACAAACAAATTAATCAAAAATATTATAAAAATGAATCTACAGATAGATTATCTCAAAACATTTATTGCTGTAGCTGACACTCAAAGTTTTACCAAAGCTGGAAAACTCGTCAATCGCTCGCAATCAGCTGTCAGTATGCAGATTAAACGGCTTGAAGAAGAAATCGGTCGTCCGCTTTTTGAAAGAATCGGCAAAACAGCTAAACTCTCAATAGATGGCAAACTTCTCATCAGTCATGCCCGTGGAATTATCCAAAGCCATGATAAAGCGGTGATGTCGCTTTCTACTGCGAAACTTAAAGGAATTATCCGCTTCGGTTCACCAGAACATTACACAACAGGTATCCTGCCTAAACTACTTGCCGGATTCGCATCCGCATACCCTGAAGTTCTCATTGAAATGCATTGCGAAAACAGTGATATAATTAAAAAAAGACTTGATGCAGGTGACCTTGACCTAGGACTATGCACAGATCTGTATGATCATGGTCAGATAATCTACCATGATCACCTTGTATGGGCAGCCAATCCTGATTTTAAAATTAGAAAAAACACTGTTCTTCCGCTAGCAGTCGAAGACGAATGTATTTTTCAGGAATGGGCATTAAATGCGCTTGATAAAGCCGGAATTTCATACAGAGTTGTTTATGTAAGCCGTGGGTTATCAGGTATTCTCGATGCAGTCCGTGCAGGCCTTGCCATTGCTCCGGCAATAAAACGGAACCTTCCAACTGATCTTGCAATTTTAGGAACAAAGCAAGGATTACCATTGCTCCCAAAATCAAGCATAGTGCTGAACACACGCAATCCACCACTGCCGGAACATGTAAACTGTTTTGCTGAACATCTGATAACGGCTTTCAAGGAAGAGAAAGGATAAAATAACAAAAAAACTCATACATAATAAGATGCATGAGTTTTTTTCGTTTCAAGAACAATAATTACTTTTTTATTCTTTGAACTATGCAATTACGCCTAAAGGATTTTTACCAGTTACATCACTTTGAGCTTGATACGCACGTGTAGCCTTTTGCGTTAAAGCTGATTTTCCGTCATTTTTTTCTGATTCTTTTGATCTGCCAACCACATTGGCAAGGCTCTCATCACCCTCTTCAAAAGCCTGTAAAAGTTCATCACCAGTGACCACACCATCTTCATTCAGATCATAAGCATCAAAGGTCTCCTCTTCATTACTAGAAGTAGACTCGTCTACATTTGTACTAGCTTTTGTCGAACTTTCTCCGCTTTGCATACTTACAGCAAGTTCGCCCATCATGCCATTTTGCTCTTGATTACTTTTCAAGCTTTCAATCAAGCCCTCTTGCGAAGAATCTTTTTCGTCACCAATTTTAACAGAACCGCCCTGTTGGTCACTAAGCAGGGCGTCTGCAACGGTATCATTCTCACCATTACTTTTATTTGCCTGTGCTTCACGCAATTGAGCGATCATTTCAGCGGTCCCACCAGAGTCCATAGAACTTCCGACACCGGAAATACTCATAGCTTTGCTCCATCTTAAAAATCATTTTGTAAATTACAACATATGCCGATTAGTTATAAGCAAATATTACACAAATCTATTTTCTAATATTCAAACTAAGCAACTACGCCTAAAGGATTCATGCCAGTACCGTCACTTTGCCCCTGATAAGCTTTCATAGCCATTCGAGTAAGCGGAGACTGCCCACTCTGCCCATCTACCTTAGAAGATTTTCCAACCACATCAGCAAGGCTCTCATCACCATTATTAAAAGCCTGCATAAGTTCATCAGCAGTTACAACGCCATCTTGATTCAGATCATAAGCATCGTAAGTTTCTTCGTCATCTTCATCAGTTGTTGATGATGATGCGGAAATTTCTGACCCAGAGGATGCAGACGATGCAGCGGTTGCGGCAGTAGACTGTTCAGTTGCATCAGGTGGAGTCATAGCGGCATTAAGCTCTTCACCTGAGATACTGCCATCACCATCTACATCAAGTGCTGAAAACAATTCATCATTAAGGCCTGTTTCTTCCTGACTTAAAAGATTGTCTCCATCACTATCCATACTACTCATTATAGATTCAGTAAGACTCATCCCACTGTTTGCGCCACCTTGCATATACACGCTAAGCTCGCCCATCATACCTTTCTGTTCCTGCTTATTCTCAAGATCTGCAAGAAGCTCTTCTTGCGAAGCCTGACCGTCACCATCAGTGTCGATCAGATTAAACAGATCAGAGGACATTCCAGATTCTTTAAGACTGAGCAATCCATCACCGTCTCCATCATTATCAGCAACCATGGAGCTTACAAATTCTTCGGCGATATTTCCTTTATTGGACCCGCGCATTTGTGCGATAATATCAGAATTACTTCCTGCGATCATCGAACTATCAACACCGGAAATACTCATAGTTTTTCCCTCCTTGTTCAGAACAGTTCCTGCGATTAGGCAATATCTGCCGTTTTTAATCTCAAGACAGACTGCAGCAAGTTATGCCCCAAACAATGTTAAGAAAAATTAAGTCTACATATGTAAATATTACGGTAAAATTTTTAGTCGGAATTTCAAAAAGATAGAGGATTAAAATTTAAATAAATTATTAGGAATTGCAGATTTAGCGCTAAAAATTAGACTATGAATTAAGCAAATAATTCCGTAAGGTTATAAAACGCAAAAAACTCATACAGATAACATGCATGAGTTTTTTTATGTTGCGAGCAACAAAAATATATTTAAAACAACAAAACTATACAACTACTCCTAAAGGACTTATCCCTGTAGCTGCACCCTGAGCTTGATAGGCGCCAGCGGCCCTTTGCATTAGAGCTGACTTATCATTATTTTTGCCTGGCTCTTTCGATTTTCCAACGACTTCCGCAAGACTCTGATCACCTGCCTCAAAAGCCTGCAAAAATTCATTTCCGGTAACAATGCCATCTTTATTCAGATCATAGACATCATATTCTACTTCATCATCTTGAGAAGCGGTGTTATCAGCACTGACATTAACTTTTGAGCTGCCACTTGACTCTTGCATGCGCACAGCAAGTTCACCCATCATACCTTTCTGCTGTTGCAGTTTTCCTATTCCCTTAGTCAATTCTTCTGACGAAGCCAGCCCATCTCCATTTATATCAATGGATTTGAACAGAGCACCGTTAAACCCGGTTTCTTTAGCAGTGAGGAACCCATCGCCATCCCCATCATTCTCTTGAATCATGGAACTTACGAACTCTTCGTTGCCTCCATCTTGGCGAGCCTCCTGCATCTGAGCTATCAGATCAGAGTACCCCTCTGAGTTCACTGAACTTCCGACACTTGAAACACTCATAACTTCCCATCCTTGTTAAGAATCTTTCTGCGTTAATAGCGGCAAAATATGCCGTTTTTTTGTCTTAACAAAACTTAATGCAAACTATATTCCAAACAATTCAGAAAAATCAACTTCCCTTCCAAACATAATAAGAGACTAATTACATTGATATTTTTATAGCTACAATCTATTTAAAACAGTACCTAAATTATACAGAGCAAGGTATAATTCCAAGAGGACTGGCCAAACCCGGCAAACATGGCCTACTTACAAAACGATGTCCTGCAATAGGAATACTTACACCCGGCAAATTCGGATTCTGAGTTATTTTCACATACTCATCAGTAAAGTCGATATGCATAGGAATAACTTCTGTTTCCCCTTCACCGCAGATGCTTTCTCGATGTAGCGGTGTGAATACACTTTTTTTGCCATTCTTATCTGTCGCAATGATACTTGTTAATGTCGTTGCAATATGAGTGACCAAGCCATCTTTCCCGAATATAAGTGAATTATGATCTGCATGAATTCCTACTGCATCAGAATCATATGCGAGAATTTCTCCTGCAAAAGTTTGTACGGATGAAGGAACCCCTGGCTCAACAGACTCTAGCCTACCCTCAGGAGAAAAACTAAAGCCGACCCGCGATTTAACGGTTCCTACCGGGGTAGAAACTTCCACTATTTCGCCAGGCCACAAGGTAACACTTCGCAAAGCTCCATTTTCATAAAAACTCAGCCCTATAATTTTAGTACGGATTAAACCTATTGGGGTCATTAACTCAATCGGATCAGCTAAACCAGCTTCATCTTCCTGACTCCAGTAACCGGAAAGTTTTCCGTTCAAAGGAAAAACTCTGCTGATTCCGCCATTAGGATGAAAAGTAACTAATTCTGCAACAACATCACCGATCGGGGTTTTAACTAATGTCTTATCTTCCAAAGGTATGGATTTCGGAAGCCCTGATTCATAAAAAGATAAGGCTTGAACAGTCTTTCGCCTGAGATCATCTGTCGAATACTGAGGTACAAGGTTACCTACAGGCGTTTCAAGAATGCATGCTCCGGAAGGTGAACAAATATGGACTGATCCATTCGTGTACTTTTCTATAGGCCCTGCAACAGGAACATCACCTAATCTTGTTTTACATAAATCCATATCCAATCTCCCTTTTAACTACTTAAAATTATGCTGAATTAGTTAAAATACACTATAAAAAATATTCCAAAGAAATATTACCATTCTATTTTTGCTCATACTCATTTTTACTTCTCAGAATTCAAGGTCAGCTCAACGAGTTCTCCTTTGGTGAGCGGACGCATTAGCTCGCATGAAAGTTTTCGCACAGCCTGCGTAAGAGCGGAAAGGTTACGCTCAGAAAAATCTTTTACAAGCGGCGCAATTTCACCATCGCTTAATGCCGAAGCGACTGCTGCTTTACCGCTCTTACAGCCGACTGCGAGCTTACGGGTTTTCCCGACCAGCTCAGGATTATATGGTTCGAATAGTTCAGGTGATTTACTTAATGCGTGTGCGTGTAAACCGGATTCACAAGCGAAAATATCAGTACCGACAACAGCTTTAGTCCGCGCAATTGCAACTCCGGCAGCGCTGGAAATAAAGTTGCAAAGCTCCACAAGACCTTCCGTTGAGTAAGAATAATTCTCATTATTAAGTGAAAGATATGCAATCAATTCTTCAGTTGCAGCAATGCCGGACCGTTCACCGATTCCAAGCACACTTACATCCACATATTTTGCACCACTGCCAAGAGCGGTTACAGCATTTGCGGTAGCCATACCGAAATCATCATGGCAGTGGACAGCAAAATCAATATTGATCTGACTACTGAACAACTGCACCAGACTCTCAGTAGCTTTAGGAGTAAGTTGCCCAAGTGAATCGGCAAGACGAATGCGTGAAGCTCCTGACACTTTTGCAAGTAATGCTACAGTCAAAGCGAAAGATTCATCAGCTCTTGAGAAGTCTTCGAGTCCGATAGAAACATATTTAAGACCGTGATCCTTAGCTGTCTCAACCGTTTTAGTTAGTTTTTTGAGTAATCCTGCCCGATCAAGGCCAAGCCTCTTTTCTATATGTAGATCTGAAACCGGAACACCTATATTGATGCGATCAACAGGAAGCTTTGAAACGGTAATAACATCTTCTTCACGGCAAGGACTCCATACACTGAATTTTGTATTACCATTTAATGAGCATGCATATTCTGCAAGTTCAGGCAAGTCATCCTGCCCTACCCATCCTAATTCGACCTCATCCACCCCAAGAGCAACAAGTCCTGCGACAATATGCTTACGGGTATCTATATTGAAATATGCGCCGAACAACTGTGCGCCTTCTCTGAGTGTTGTATCTATCAACATATCATGGCTCCTTATAGTTAGTAGATAACCATTACAAAGCACAATCAATGCCAATAGGAGCATATCTTATATTATACTGTAATAATGCACTTATTCTAAAAACTCATCCCTCAACAATCTACATACATTTTTGTAGATAACTACACTTACGTAGGTTGTTTATGTAGTTACCCACGCTTTATGTAGATTCTTTACAGACGTTTTCAAACTCAATTTAACATTTTATATCAACAAGTTACACTTAAAAGAACAGCTTGGCACGCCAATTGCCTTATGAGAGTCAGCATCAACGTTAAATTTTAAAATATAAACCCTTGGAGGAGTATCATGAAAAAGATGAGAAAAGTAGCAATTTACGGAAAAGGCGGTATCGGTAAGTCCACTACTACTCAGAACACTGTTGCTGGTTTGGCACAGATGGGACGCAAGATAATGGTTGTAGGCTGTGACCCTAAAGCTGACTCCACCCGTCTTCTTCTCGGTGGTCTGGCTCAGAAATCAGTTCTCGATACTCTTCGTGAAGAAGGCGAAGACGTAGAACTCGAAGATATCCGTAAGCCAGGTTATGGCGACACATGGTGCGTTGAATCAGGTGGTCCAGAACCAGGAGTTGGTTGTGCAGGCCGCGGTATTATCACTTCCATCAACATGCTCGAAAACCTCGGTGCTTACGAAGAATCTGAAGGTCTTGACTACGCATTCTATGACGTTCTCGGCGACGTTGTTTGCGGTGGATTCGCAATGCCGATCCGCGACGGTAAAGCAGAAGAAATCTACATCGTATGCTCAGGTGAAATGATGGCAATGTATGCAGCCAACAACATCTGTAAAGGTATTATGAAGTATGCCCAGTCTGGTAGCGTTCGTCTCGGCGGCCTTATCTGCAACTCACGTAATGTAGATAATGAAAAAGAAATGATCGAAGAACTTGCTAAAAAAATCGGCACACAGATGATCTACTTTGTTCCTCGTGACAACGACGTACAGCGCGCAGAAATCAATCGTAAAACTGTTATCGAATGGAATGATACCGTTCCTCAGGCTGATGCATACCGCGGTCTTGCTAAGGCTATCGATGACAATGAAATGTTTGTTGTCCCTAAACCTCTTGAAATTGAAGAACTTGAACAGCTTCTACTCGACTTCGGTCTGCTTGAAGTAGCTTAACACTTACCCCTTTTGAAAAACCTTATATTCAAATCGCACCATAGGAGAACCAAATGATGATCATGGTAAGAGCAATTGTTAGACCGGAAAAAGCAGACGAAGTTCTGGCAGCACTCATGGACAACGGATTTCCGGCTGTAACAAAATATTCAGTAGCAGGTCGCGGTAAACAACGCGGTATCAAAATTGGCGAAGTTACCTACGACGAAATTCCTAAAACCATGCTCATGAGCGTTGTTAAGGCTGAAGATAAAGATTTCGTCATCAGTACCATCATGGACGCAGCAAGATCAGGAACCAAGGGAGCATTCGGAGACGGTAAGATTTTTGTTTCAGAAGTTGGCGATGTCTTCACCATCAGCTCAGGCGTAAAGGAAGGCGCTGTAGAGGGAGAGGCATAATGCAGGAAATCATCGCAGTTGTGCGGATGAACATGATGAACCGCACCAAGGTAGCACTCGATGAAGCAGGAGTAGATGCCTACTTCGCTCACGAGGCTCAAGGCCGAGGAAAAGGATTCGTTAACACTGCGGTCCTTGAAGGAGCAGAAAGCGGATACGAAGAAGCCGCAGCTGTTCTCGGTGAAAAAGGAAAGCTTTACCCTAAACGCGTATTAACCGTTGTTGTTCCTGATGAACAGGTTGAAGACATTGTTGAAGCCATCATCAAAGCTAACCAGACCGGAAAACCCGGTGACGGCAAAATCTTTGTAACTCCTCTCGGAGATGCAGTACGCGTCAGAACCGCTGAAAAAGGCAAAAAAGCTATCGTTTAGTTCCAAGGAGATTGCAAGATGACAAAAACGACAAAAATGGTGCAGTGGAGCCCCACTGATATTAAGGATGAGCTTCTCAAGAAGTATCCTCCTAAAGTAGCCCGCAAACGCGCCAAACAGATAATGATTAATGAAGCGGTTGGTGCTGACACCTCCCCTGAAATAGTAGCAAACGTTCGTACCATACCAGGCATCATCACAATGCGCGGCTGTACTTACGCAGGTTGTAAGGGCGTTATCATGGGACCAACCCGTGACATCGTAAATATAGTCCACGGCCCTGTAGGTTGTAGTTTCTACGCATGGCTTACCAGACGTAACCAGACTGATGCAGGAAAAGACGGCGAAAATTACATCCCATACTGTTTTACAACAGATATGCAGGATCAGGATATTATCTTCGGCGGTGAAAAAAAGCTCGAAGCGGCTGTAATTGAAGCCTATGAGCTGTTCCATCCTAAAGGGATCTGTATTTTCGCAACATGTCCGGTTGGTTTGATTGGTGATGACATTCACGCTGTAGCAAGAAAACTTTCTGCACAGTACGAAGACTGTAACATTTTTGCTTTCTCCTGCGAAGGATACAAAGGTGTTTCTCAGTCAGCAGGTCACCATATCGCAAACAACCAGGTCTTCACTCACCTTGTCGGTGAAAATAAGACCTCCCCAGAAGGCGAATATAAAATTAACCTTCTCGGTGAATATAACATCGGCGGTGATGGTTTTGAGATTGACCGAATTTTCAAAAAATGCGGCATCACAAACATCTCAACTTTCTCAGGGAACTCATCATATGACCAGTTCGCCTCTGCTCAACATGCCGACTTAAGCTGCGTCATGTGTCACAGATCAATTAACTACGTAGCGGATATGCTGGAAACAAAATACGGCATTCCATGGATCAAAGTTAACTTCATCGGAGCAAGAAGTACTGCTAAGTCTCTGCGTAAAATAGGTGAATACTTCGGAGATCCTAAACTCATCAAAAGAATTAATGATGTAATTGCAGAAGAGATGCCTGAAGTCGAAGTCGTAGCAAATGACGTACTACCCCGTACTAATGGCAAGACTGCAATGATCTTCGTCGGTGGTTCGCGTGCTCATTCCTATCAGGATCTATTCGCTGAAATGGGTATGAAAACAATCTCTGCCGGTTACGAATTTGCTCATCGTGATGACTATGAAGGCCGTCATGTCATTCCTAGCTTAAAAGTTGACTCCGATTCACGTAACATTGAAGAGCTCACAGTAGAAGCAGATGAGAAATACTTCAAAGCACGTAAAACTCCTGACGAAATTAATGCTCTTGAAGCCGCTGGGCTAAAATTCAAGCACTACGAAGGTCTAAATAAAGACATGGATAATGGTTCCATCATTGTTGATGACCTTAACCAGTACGAGGCCGAAAAACTTGTTGAAATACTTAAACCTGATGTTTTCTGCGCCGGTATTAAAGAGAAATTCTCAATTCAGAAACTGGGCGTGCCTATGAAGCAGTTGCATAGCTATGACTCCGGCGGACCTTATGCAGGATTCAAAGGTGCGGTTAACTTCTACAAAGAAATCGACCGCCTCGTTGGAAGCAAGGTCTGGGGCTACATGAAAGCTCCTTGGCAGAAGAACCCCGAACTCACCGCTACGTTCGTGTGGGAATAACCAGAAGAGAGAATTAATATGTTACTCAGACACACCCCCACAGAAATTACTGAACGTAAGTCCCTGATGATCAATCCAGCTAAAACATGTCAGCCTATCGGTGCCATGTATGCGGCCCTCGGCATCCACGGATGTCTGCCTCACAGTCACGGTTCACAGGGTTGCTGCGCTTACCATAGATCTACTTTAACAAGACACTATAAAGAACCAATCTCTGCCGCAACAAGCTCCTTCACAGAAGGAGCATCCGTATTCGGCGGACAGGCAAACCTACTTCAGGCAATTGATAATATCTTCACCGTTTACGAACCTGAAGTAATTGCAGTGCACACAACCTGCTTGTCTGAAACTATTGGTGATGACCTAAAGCAGATAGCTCATAAAGCAGAAAAAGAAGGCAAAATACCCGAAGGAAAATTTGTCATCGGAGCACCTACTCCAAGTTACGTCGGTTCCCATGTTACCGGATTCAGCAACATGGTCAAAGCAATGGCCCAGCTTGCAACCCCGGGAACAAAAAAGAACGGTAAAGTAAACGTCATTCCAGGATGGGTTGAGCCTTCTGACATGGAAGAAATCAAACGCCTTGCCTCTGTAGTCGGCGTAGATATAACCCTCTTCCCTGACACTTCCGGAGTTCTGAATGCTCCTCTGACCGGAGAATATAAAATGTTCCCCGACGGCGGAGTAACTATGAAAGAACTGAAGGACACAGGCGGAGCCATTGGAACACTTGCTTTAGGCGAATGGTGTTCTGCTGATGCTGCACGCTGGCTTGATTCCAAATGCAAAGTTCCTTGCACAATTCTGGATATGCCTTTCGGACTTAACGCAACAGACCGTTTCATTGACGTTCTCCGCACAGTCGCAGGTGTAACTGTTCCTGAAGCAATTGACGTTGAACGCGGTCAGCTCGTCGATATGATATCTGACATGCACCAGTACTTCTACGGCAAAAAAGTAGCTATCTACGGTGACCCTGATCAGCTCATCTCAATGTGTGAATTTCTTCGTGCCCTTGATATGCAACCAGTGCATGTCATCACAGGAACACCCGGTAAAGAGTTTGAAAGACGCATCAAAGAAATCACAGCAGACATGCCGTGTGAAGTTAACGTTAAAGCTAAAAGCGACATGTTCCAACTCCACCAGTGGATCAAAAATGAGCCTGTCGATCTACTCATCGGTAATTCATACGGAAAGTATATTGCCCGTGACGAAGACATTCCATTCCTTCGCTGGGGATTCCCAATCCTCGACCGTCAGGGACATCAGTACTTCCCGACCGTCGGTTACAAAGGCGGACTTCGCCTTCTTGAAAAAATTCTTGGCCTGCTTCTGGATCGTAAAGATCGTGACGAACCTGAAGAAAGCTTCGAATTAGTCCTTTAAAGAAAACAAGACTCCCGGTGTCTGGGGAGACTTTTTAAAAAAAGTTTCCTCAGACCCGCTAAAAAAATTATTAAGCTCCATCGCAAAAGAACTTCTAAAGCAGGAACTGGAAACAGCCATGACAAAGTCAAGTTCAACATATTCATCGCACCCCTGCTTCGGATCAGCTGCCCGCAAGACAGTAGACCGAATTCATCTGCCTGTAGCTCCACGGGCAAATTCACGCATCAAATACAGTTCCATGCAGAAAATTCAGGATTCTATTCAACCTGAAGCGGCTTTAGCATGGCTGGATGAACTTATCTCCGAAGGACGCAAAATTGAAGTTGTCGGCATTACCGGCCCCGGTGATCCATTAGTTATACCGGACCTGACTTTTCGTACCTTGGAACTTGTCAAAGCTAAGTATCCAAATATTTCTCTTTGCGTAACCACTCTTGGTATCGGAGGAGCAGAACACGCTGAGACTCTTGCAAAACTTGGTGTATCACACGTTACTCTTCTAGTGGATGCTATTTCTAGATCTATGATTGAAGAACTTTACGCTTGGATCAGACCTTCCAAGAAAAATATCCCGCTGGAAGAAGCTTCTTCCCTGCTGCTAAGCGAACAGGCCGGAGCAGTAAAAGCACTTAAAGCCGCAGGTATTACTGTTAAGATCAACACGACAGTATATCCGCCCAATGCAGACCATGTCGGTGAAATTGCCGAAACAATGAAAGCTCTCGGCGCAGACATAATGGCTGTTGTTCCTTTCATTCCTAGAGATGAAGAACAAGAAATTCTGCTTAAAAAGACCGACAGCATCACAATGGCAGCAGCCCGTGACCTTGCATCAAAACACATTGATCTTATGCCGGAATGGGAAGAATGCGGTGCAATATTAAAAAATGAACCAAGTTCACTTCTTCCGAAACCGACAAAACCAAGACCTAATGTTGCAGCAGTAAGTTCCAACGGTATGGAAGTGAATATGCACCTTGGACACGCAGAAAAGATTTTAATCTACGGACCACGTGATGACGGCTTGGCCTGCTTGCTTGAAACTCGCACCGCTCCGAAAGCTGGTGGAGGCACAGCAAGATGGGAAGAACTGGCTGGAACTCTCAGTGACTGTTTTATCCTCTTAGCTGCCAGTGCCGGAGACAGTCCAAAGAAAATTTTGAGCCAACACGGCTTGTATGTCGCAGTTACAGACGGCGAAATCGAAGGCACCGTTGATTCACTCTACGGTGGTGGCAAGAAAAAAAAGTGCAAAAAATAATCGATATCAAGAATCGGTAATCAACACCAAAAGGAGTTTAAAATGGCTACACCGGAAAGAATGATAGTATGTTGTCAAAGTTTTCGCACCACAGGAAGCCCCAAAGGAATCTGTCACAAATCGACTGAAGGTTTTCTGCAATATATCGAAGAAGAACTTCTTGATCGCGGTCTCGATGCACTCGTCGTAGCTACAACCTGCCTTAAGCAGTGTGAATCAGGCCCGATACTTGTTGTTCAGCCTGAAAACTGGTGGTTCAAGGGTGTAGAATCTGAAGGCGTAATTGATGAAATACTCGATAGCCTTGAAGACGGCGAACCCTGCGAAAAATATTTACTTAGTTAATCCAGAGAAGACTCATGCCACGCACAATTAAAATACGAACCGCAGTTCGCGAAGATCTAAACAGTCTTGCTGACCTGCTGGAAAAGCTCTTTTCCATTGAAGCAGACTTTAGTGCAGATAGAGAAAGACAACTGCGCGGACTTACAATGCTGCTTGAAACCAGTCGGGGATGTATTCTGGTCGCTAAAGCTGGAAATAGTGTGGTCGGCATGTGTTCTGGACAATTTATGGTTTCCACCGCTGAAGGCGGACTCTCAGTACTGGTGGAAGATGTAGTTGTACACAAAGACTGGCAAGGGCGTGGCATAGGTAGAATGCTAATGGACAGTATCGGAACATATGCGAAAGACAACAACGCATCACGTTTGCAACTGCTTGCAGATAGCGAAAATGTACCGGCACTTAACTTCTATAAAAATCTCGGGTGGGAACCTACCCGGCTCATTTGTCTGAGAAAGCGTCATTCATAAAGGTGAAGCCATGACTAGTGCCATATTAGAAGAAAGAAAGGATCAGATCCATAGAACAGGACAGGGCGACATTGATATAGCCTGTAACCGCGAATCTCTTGCCGGAGCTGTAAGCCAGCGGGCATGTGTTTTCTGTGGCTCCCGCGTTGTCCTTTACCCCATTGCCGATGCATTGCATTTGGTGCACGGCCCCATCGGTTGCGCTGTTTACACATGGGATATTCGCGGCTCTCTTTCAAGCGGACCGGAACTGCACAGAATGTCCTTTTCAACGGACCTTCAGGAAGTAGATGTCATCTTCGGTGGAGAAAAAAAGCTTGAGGCCGCCCTTGACGAACTCATAGACAGACACAGCCCGAAAGCTGCTTTCGTTTATTCCACATGCATTGTCGGAATAATCGGTGATGACCTTGAAGCTGTATGCAGAAAAATGACTGAGAAGAAAGGAATCCCTGTTCTTCCTGTTATGTCTGAAGGATTCAAAGGCAGCAAACGCGAAGGTTACCTAGCTGCTTGCAAAGCCATGTTTAAACTTGTCGGAACAGAAGACGTCTCCGATGTATCTCCAATTTCTGTTAATATTTTAGGAGACTTCAACCTCGCCGGAGAAATCTGGATTGTCAGAGAATACTTTAGACGCATGGGCGTAGAAGTCGTTGCCAATATAACCGGTGACGGACGAGTTAAAGATGTCGGCCGCAGTCATGGTGCGGCTTTAAATCTAGTTCAATGTTCGGGTGCGACTCTCGATTTAGCAAAAATGATAAAAGAAAAGTATGGCAAACCATTCATTCGTGTCTCCTACCTAGGCATTGAGGACATGGCAGAGTCTCTTTATCAGGTGGCTGATTTCTTTAAGGATATCGACCCGAACATTGTTCAACGCACTCAGGATCTTGTTAAAGACGAACTTTCAAAACTTATGCCGGAGATTGCCCGCTATCGCAAAGACCTCGAAGGCAAAAAAGTTGCTATGTATGTAGGTGGATCTTTCAAAGCATTCTCACTGCTCAAAGCATTTCGGCACCTTGGAATGAAAGTCGTTATGGTAGGTTCACAGACTGGAACCAAGGAAGATTATGCAGAACTGGCTCAAATTGCCGACCCCGGCACAATTTTAGTCGATGATGCCAATCCGCTGGAACTTTCAGCTTTTATTAAAGAAAAAGATGTGGATGTCTTTGTCGGCGGCGTAAAAGAACGCCCTATCGCATTCAAAATGGGTGTCGGCTTTTGCGATCATAACCACGAACGCAAAGAAGCTCTCGAAGGATTTGAGGGAATGTTAAACTTCGCCCGCGAAATTCATTCCTCAGTAATGAGTCCGGTATGGTCATTTGTTCCAAGACGTTCCAACCGGATAAGTAAAATAATAAAGGAGGCAGGCAATGAGTAAAGTTAAAAATAAAGTGGAAAAGGCTAATTTCGTTTCCACAACCAACGCCTGCAAACTTTGCACGCCACTTGGAGCCTCATTGGCTTTTCGCGGAGTTGAAGGAGCTATCCCCTTCCAGCACGGTTCACAGGGATGCTCAACATATATGAGACGATATATTATCAGTCATTTCCGCGAACCAGTTGATATTGCTTCGTCTGCACTCGGTGAGAAAAATGCTATTTACGGCGGTGGACCTAATCTAAAAAAAGGCATCTTGAATGTCATGAAAAAATACGATCCACTGCTTATAGGTATCGCAACAACCTGCCTTACCGAAACCATCGGCGATGACGTGCCAAGAATTCTATTTGAATTTCGTCAAGAATTCGGAGATCTGAAACTGCCTGAATTAGTCAGTGTTTCGAGCCCTAGCTACAACGGAACGCATATGGACGGCTGGCATGGAGCTGTATGCTCTTTGGTAGAACAGCTCTGCACAGAGCAGGCTGAAAAAGACGATAGTGTCAACATTCTTCCAAATATGATTTCCTGTGAAGATATTAGAGAACTGCGCGATATTTGTGAAAGATTTGAAGTAGAAGCTACTATTTTACCAGATATTTCTGAAACTTTGGACGCTCCGGCACTTGAGGATTATGTAAAAATCCCTACAGGCGGAACCCCGATTAAGAGCATTAAAAAAATGTCTGGGGCCAGCGCAACAATCGAATTCGGTCGTTGCCTTGCTGATAAAACCGGCGGAGTTGCTCTTGAAAAGAAATTCGGAGTGAAAAATCACCGCATAGGTATCCCCATGGGACTGCGTGAAACAGACGCACTCTTTGATACTCTGGAAGAAGTAACCGGCACCCCTACTCCACGTCGCTATGAATTAGAACGTGGTCGCTTAATCGATGCATACGTTGATGGGCACAAATATGTTTTTGGTAAACGTGCAATAGTTTACGGCGAAGAAGATCTGGTAACAGGACTCTGTTCCTTCCTTAGTGAAATCGGAGTTGAAGTTGTTCTCGCCGGAACCGGAGCGCGCGGCAAAGGGCTTGAAAAAGCAATTGCTGATGCAACCGAAGGCGTGGCCAGAAAAATGCCTATCGTTCGCGAAGGTGTCGATTTTCATGACATCGCTGACGAAGCAGAAGAATTGAAAGCAGATCTGATGATCGGTCATTCCAAAGGTTATAAATACGCCAAAGCATGGAACATCCCGCTTATCCGCGTAGGTTTTCCGATTCATGACCGTTTCGGAGGTCAGCGCATTCTTCATATTGGATACCGCGGAGCACTCTCACTTTTCGATAAAATCGTAAACGCCGTCCTTGAAAAGAAGCAGAGCGACAGCAATATCGGCTACGGATACCTGTAAGAAGTTTAAATAGTAAAATAATCGGGAATTTCACAGTAGGAGCTAAGATAATGAAAGATACCACCAAGCACCCATGCTTCAATAAAGAAACAGCAGGCTCATGCGGCCGTGTTCACCTCCCCGTCGCACCTAAGTGTAATATTCAGTGCAACTACTGTAATAGAAAATATGATTGCGTAAATGAATCACGCCCTGGCGTAACCAGCGGAGTACTGAAACCATTTCAGGCCGCAGAATATATGGATCAGGTCCTTGCAAAAGAACCACGTATCACGGTTGCAGGCATTGCCGGCCCCGGTGATCCTTTTGCAAATCCTGCTGAAACGCTTGAAACCATGCGCCTGCTCAACAAAAAGCATCCGCACCTCCTTTTCTGTCTATCATCTAACGGCATGGGCATATTACCTTACCTTGATGACATTGCTGAACTGGGTGTATCTCACGTGACTATTACCATCAGCGCAGTAGATCCTAAAATAGGAGCAAAACTTTATTCATGGGTTAAAGACGGAAATGTTGTATACCGCGGCGAACAAGGCGCTAAGGTCCTTTTAGAACGTCAGCTTGAAGCAATCAAAGGTCTTAAAGAACGCGGGATTATCGTTAAAGTTAATTCCATCGTTGTACCAGGTATTAATGAAGATCACATCGTAGAAGTTGCAAAAGTCGTTTCCAAGCTAGGGGCTGATATTCAGAACATGATTCCCATTAAGCCGACAGCAGATACTCCTTTTGCAAATGTAAAAGAACCCGGACATGAAATAATAGGACCTCTGCGTAAAGAGGCAGGAATAGTCATCAATCAAATGACACACTGTAAGCGTTGCCGAGCTGACGCTGTAGGCCTTCTCGGTGAGGATCAGTCAGCATCTCTTTGCGGAACTCTTCAGGCTTGTTCTAAACTTCCTCCGATTGAACCTAAAGCCGCACGCCCTTATGTTGCTGTTGCCAGCCGTGAAGGTATGCTCATAAATCAGCACTTAGGTGAAGCTAAGTCATTTTATATCTGGGGTGAAGGGAAAAACGGGACCTATCGTCTGATAGAAGAACGTCAGGCTCCTAAATCAGGTTGCGGACCAAAACGCTGGGCCGATCTTGCCTCTGCACTTAAAGACTGCCGCGCAGTTTTATGTGCCGCAGTGGGCCAGACACCACAGTTAGCCCTTGAAGAAAGCGGAATAGACTGTCACGTCGTAAGCGGATTTGTTGAAGATGGATTAACCGCTGTTTACACTTCAAGTGATCTAAGTAAATTAAGCGGACGCAGAGGCGGTATCGCTGGCGGCTGTTGCACTGGAACAGGTACGAGTTGCGGCTAGAATGAACGATTTAACAAGTTAAAAAATAACCCCGCCTGAATTAATATTCGACGGGGTTATTTTTTGTAAATATTCTGAGTTACAAATATCAAATTACTAAAAAAATCCGGCTGGAATAATTCCAACCGGATTTTAAAATACAAAAAAATTGCTATAAAATTCTACTCAATCACCGTCTTTCATACGTCTAAGCCGCGCGCGCCCTTCTGCAATCATGGATTCAAGGCCATATCTTTTGACCCGATACCCCATCTGACGTGCAGACAAGCCTAAAGTATCCGCAGCCTTGTACTGAATCCAGCCGCTTCTTTCCAGAGCCGCAACAACTTCGTTGCGTTCAACTTCTTTAAGCGAAGTGCAGTGAGGCGGTTCATCACTATTTTTTTGAGCATCATGTGAAATTCCATTCTGCACAGGACTCTGACCTGGTGCGAGATATGATTTTAAGAATTCCAAAGTAATATATTCGCTGTCCGACATGATAACCAGCCGCTCAATAAGGTTCTGCATTTCACGAACATTCCCTGGCCAATCATATTTGATCAGAGCATCCAGAGCTGCTGGAGTAAAAAACATCTGCCGACCATAATCTTCTGACATTTTCTGAAGAAAATGGTTAAGCAAACCTGTGATGTCTTCTTTGCGCTCCCTTAAGGGCGGCACCAGAATCGGAAAGATATTTAAGCGATAATACAAATCAAGCCTGAATTCATTGCGCTCAACCAGTTCGCCTAAATCACGGTTTGTTGCCGCTAGAATACGAACATTAATAGTACGGGTACGATTTGAACCAAGCCTTTCAAACTCTTTTTCCTGCAATACACGAAGCAGTTTTGCCTGCAAAATCATTGGAAATTCGCCGATTTCATCTAAAAAGATAGTACCGCAGTCGGCTTCTTCAAATCGGCCACTACGAGATCCTGTTGCGCCTGTAAAAGCACCTTTTTCGTAACCGAACAACTCAGATTCTAACAAATTTTCAGGAATAGAAGCACAATTAATCTTAATAAAAGGATGCCCTTTTCTATCAGACAGCTCATGAATGATGCGCGCAATTAATGTTTTACCGACGCCGGATTCCCCCAACAGCAAAACGGTTGCACGGGTAGGAGAAACTTTTTCAATTTGTCTTTGAACCTCAACCATCGCCGAACTTTGCCCAACGATATACGGACCTTTATTATTCTTAGATATTTGATACTTAAGCGAAGTATTTTCACGTTTAAGTACTGCTTCACGCTCCAGAATTTTCTCATTAAGGCTTATAAACTGTCCGATGAGAGTTGCTACAATTTTAAGAAAATCTATATCTTCCTCAAAAGCGACTTCATCTTCAAACAACCTGTCAACGTTCAGCACACCAATAGATTCACCATGCAAAAGAATAGGAACGCCCAAAAAAGAGATCAGACCGCGTCTTATTTTACGTGACCCTGTTTTATCCAGAAACAATGGTTCTTTCGTTATATCAGGTACATAATATGGTTCTTTTGTTCGAAAAATTCTCCCAGTGACACCTTCATCAAGACGATAAACACCGCGCTGTTTTTCCTCATGAGTTAAACCATATGAGGCATTGATAGAAAGCTGACCTGTTTCGGGATCATGCAACGTTACCGTCGCTCGCTGCATACTTAATTTCTCGGACAGAATGCAAAGAACTCCATCTAAAGCTGATTCAAGATCAAGAGCTTGATCGATGGCTTGGCAAATGGCCAGTAACGCCGAAAGTTTCAATCCGTGTAAATGTGGATACATACCCTTGTTAAGCAAACAAGGTGCCATGTTTCATTTTTGTTATAGCATGTAATTTCAATATGTTATACTTTTAAGAACAAAAAAAACATTACAAATATGTAAATTATTTACCAAGAGTCTACATATTTGCTAATTTTATCTACACTATCACATATGTTAATAGCTTAAATTTTAAAACAAAAGAAAGAAGCCTCACACCTTATTAAAAAGTATGAGGCCTAAACAAATTTGAACCAATATTTTAATTACTTATTCTCTACGCTTAATTAAACTTACGCAGTAACTTTTCTAATCAAAAGCTGATAATGCGCATCAACTCCGTCGAGCTTCGGAATACGCTCAGAGTCAATAACCAGATATGTATTTACGGTTCCGCTTGGCAATTCGTGTGTGATTGTATCTTTAGGTTCAATATTTAAATCAATCTGAAATGTAATAATTCTCTGGGTAGATATTACAGACTTAATACCTTCGAACTTTTCGCCGCTTTCTTTAACCAGAGTGACAATATCTTTAGCCATACATGGTAGAATCATTATCTTTCCTCACAATTTTTAATGTTTATGCGGCATCATAGTAGTGTGCGGAGGAAAGTCAAACACTCATAACATTTTGAATCGTTTTCTAACAAAAGCAAGTCCTCCCAGCCCGCTTCCAAGCAAAAGCAAAGCGGATGGAAGAGGTGTTGGACTGGCTTTAGCTTGTATCTCGGAAACTGAATACATACCATCACCGGAAAGAGCGGAGATTTTAAGTTTATCAGAGACAATGTTCAAGTCAGAACCAGATTCACGGAGAACAAGCCCGGGCACATAATTATGAGCGTTATCTTTTACATTTGCTACGGTCCAAGCGTGCTGCCATGAATTTGAAGATTTATCCCAGTAATCAACTTGATACGCATCATTACTGTCAGCCTGAATTGAAAGGGAACTTATCTTCGTCACCCCATGTAAATCTATTTCAATAGATGGCTTAAGGCCCAACCACGAAACTGATTGAGAACTCCAGTTGGTTCCTTCCTCAACTTGACCATCCGTTAACAAGGAACTATCACCTTTCATAAAAATCCCATTCAAAGAAATAGTTGAATCTGCGATAGGATTGATTGACGAGGCTGGTGATACTGACGGAATTAGAAAAATCAGAGTCAAGCAAACGGTGGAAACATAATAAAGTATATTTTTTTTCATAAAAATTTCTCGAAGCGTGGCTAAATTTACTATCAAAAGTTCTATTACTTACAGACCAACAATAGTCAATATGGAATTAGATTTGAGCAAAAATTTATGACACGCTATCAATATTTGGAGACAGAATTAATCTTTATTAACTATTTTGATTTGACTTATAACTTTGAGAATAATATTAAAACTAAGAATATTAAAAGACTTATTATAATACATGGACTTAATTATGAATAAACGACTTTACTTTCTCGATAACCTCCGCGGAATTACTATTTCAATGGTTGTGCTTCTTCATGTTTTTCTTTGTTACATGAAGTATGCTCCAAGCTGGTGGTATGTGATTAATCCAGAACAAAGTATGCTTTTTACTTACGGCGTTATATTAATAGATGTACCGATTATGCCGATTATGTTTTTTATTGCCGGATATTTTTCTCTTTCATCTATGCAAAAGCATGGAGTGTATGATTTTTGGGCTGCAAAGTTCAGACGAATAGTTATACCGTGGGTGCTTGGAGTATTCTTTTTAGCACCGCCATCTATGTATATGATTCTTCTTTCAAGGGGTAAAGCTCCCGACTATATCGGCTTCTGGTTCGGACAATTCTGGAAATCTATGTTCAGCCAGTCTGTCTTCTGGTTTTTGGGACTTCTTATAGTATGTTACCTGATTTTAACTGGTTGCTATAATATGTTCGAAAATTTCAAAAGTATAAGACGAGAGTCAAAAAAACCAACGGTTATACTCCCCATTTTATTTATAGCTATAACTTCAGCTATTTTCTTGGGGATGAACCAATTTTTCGCCATAGATAAATGGGTTACTGACTATTATGTTATAATTTTCCAACCAGTGCGAGTTTTTCTTTATTTACTATACTTTGGACTTGGGGTTCTTGCATGGAAACGCAGATGGTTTGAAACAGCAGGATTCACCCCCAAACTTATCCCTTGGTTAATTCTTTCTGTCCTATCCGCCATCACATACCTCCCATTCAAGTTATTAATGGCAAGCAGAGGAACAGAACTAGCAATTCAGGCCGGAAACGCTATTGGATTCAATATCTTTGCCTTCACAACAATGATGGCATGTTTTGCGCTGTTCAAACACCTTTTCAACAGCGATGGCCCGCTCTGGAAATCCTTTTCGGCCAGTTCATATGGAATTTATCTTTTCCATTCAGTTGTCGTTTATTACGGAGCATATTTCCTGCTGAAAATGGACGCCTCACCATTTGTAAAAGCTCCTATTTTATTCATCGGCTCAATAATTATTTGCTGGGCCCTTACGGCACTGCTCAAGAAAAGTAGAATAGTATCCCGTATTATTTAGATTAATAAAAATCCCCTCAAAGCATATGTTTTGAGGGGATTAAACTATACTGTGGCCAAATCTATAATAGCACGGCAGAAAGCAGGCAGATCATCCGGTTTGCGTGATGAGACCTGATTCCGGTCAACCACTACATCCTTATCAACCCAAGTTGCTCCGGCATTTATAAGATCATCCTTTATTCCGGGGGTTGATGTGCAGGTAAAACCTTTCATAATTCCTGCTGAAATCGGAATCCACCCTGCATGACATATATGTGCAACAACTTTCCCAGCTTCATGAATTTTACGAGTAAGCTCCAGAACCTTAGGATCACGTCTTAACTTATCAGGGGCAAAACCTCCTGCTATTACGAGCAAATCAAAATCCTTTGCCTGCTGATTCGCAATAGCGGCGGTAGAACGGAAAGGATAACCGTTTTTACCAGTATAAACGGTTCCGGACTCAGGTCCAGCCACCACAACCTCTGCTCCTTCCTCGATTAAACGATAGTAAGGATACAAAAGTTCCATATCTTCAAAAACATTCTCCACAAACATTAAAACACGCATACCTTTCATTTTCATAAAAAACTCCGTTATATTCTTTTAAAATCTATTTGGAATAATTAATAATCATTAATTAACTTTAAAAATATGGTAATTATAATCATTTATTCAAGTTTTTTAATATAGACTAGACTAAATTAATCAACTTTATTTTAACATGCTCATTTTATGAATATGGATACATATCCAATTAATATTATTTCAAACAATCCTTAGTTAAACAAAATTATAAACTCATGACCATAAAGAATATGATATACTTTAAAAAATACTTTACAAACAACCAAAAATGGTCATATTTATTATAAATAAAAATAAATTATAATCCACTTGGTATATTCTTTGCTAAATTATTTAGGTCTATTCTGTTTAGACCTATTAGCTTATAAAATTGAACCTATTTTAATTAAAGGTCGGGAGACCAAGCATGAAAAAAGTATTTATCTTATTATTATTGACTCTATTTGCTGCAATGCCTGAAATTGTAATGGCCTCATCATATGACCTTACCTTAACAGGTACAGTTACAGGTGGAACGATAGGAACATTAGCCCAAGCGGCAAATGTTAATATTGGTAGCACAGTCAGTTATACTCTTAGAATCAATACTGACGAATTAGGCTACACACTGAATCAAAACGGGGAAAAAAGTTATAAGAATAATACCTATTATATGACAACTTCAGGATTACTAAACGGTAAAAGTAAAAAAATAACAAATTTAAGCAATTATATTCTCGATCAGAAAAATTCAGACCCTCGATATAGCCGTATTGGTGGACTTTTTAATGATGGTAAGTCTGTAATAAAACTTAACCTTTCGAACAATGATCTTACAAGCATCCTTGAGGGAACACTGACAAATCTTAAAACAGGTGAGATATATGAAGAGAGTTTAGACCCTAACAGTAACGAAAATAGGTATTCTCAACTTGTAGTTAAAAACTTAACAGTAAAAGCAAGCCCTACACCTATTCCCGGCACTATCTTAATAATGCTCAGTGGACTTGGTATAATCGTATTACTGAAACGTAAATTCGCACCAGCTCTTGCAGCCTGATTAAGTAATTTAAATTGAATAAAAAGCTGCGAAAAGTGAAAACTTTCCGCAGTTTTTTATTTGTATAGAATTATATCCATACCTATTACTTTTACTTTTCGTAAATTTATCGGACCAAAACTTCCACCCGCCTATTTTTTGGCTGGCTCTGCCCCTCTGGAGTAGGAATAAGCGGATTCTCCTCACCATGTGAAACAATTTGAATTTGATCTTCTGGAATACCAGCTTTCATCAAGATTTTTCCAATTTTCTTAGCACGCCTAAGTGAAAGTCCATAATTGTATTTATCATCTCCAACAGCATCAGTGTGCCCTATTACGGAAACGTCAGTTGATGAACGATTAGCGTATGCTTTTATAATTTCAGGCAGCAGCTTTTTTGATTCTGGTTTCATCTTTGTAGAATCATGATAAAAATAGAGCAAAAATTTCTCTGTGCGTTCAGGCTGAGCAGCTAACGCCCCAGCAAAATCTTTCTGAACTTCACTTTCAGGCATAATATAAGTTTCAGATTTAGTCCCTACAGCCTGACGAGCCTTATCCAGTGTCACGGTCTGTCCATCATGCATCGTGACATTAACTTTCCCGACATGTCCATCAAGATCCGGCATAAGAACAACTGTCTGCCCACAACCAGCCAGAAACAGCATACAAATTAATAGAAGTATATTTTTTTTCATTTGTATCTCCTAATCAACCTTCACGAGAAACCGAGTTCCTCGAATACCTATGGTAGCAAGCGGGGTTTCAACACTCATTCTTTCAGGCGCGATTTTAGACATCTGTCCCGTAATAAACTGAGCAGTACCCTTGCCTACGTGTGCAAGAAAAGCCATTGCATCATCAGCGGGATTAAAAACAAATTCATCTATGCACACCTCAGACTTCGGACCTAATGAAAGCATTGTGTCATCGCGAAAAATAACACCGATAGATGAACCTGAGGAGGTAACCAGAATATCTCCTTGGTGCAGATGATCCCCGACTGAAGCAGGAGTGCGAATATCTTTACGAATTAAAAACGCATCGCCCGAAACAGTTTTTACAGATCCTATAAAATCTACAGAAGTTGCCGTAGGGCCATCTGCATCAGTTCCTGCAATTGTCAGTGAAGCTGAGATTAAAATCAAACACACTGAAAAAATAAATGTTTGGAAAATCCTACTGATTATCATCATACCTCCATAACTTATTAACCTGTACATTAGCATAATATTAATTGCGACATAAAACTATGATAAATACTCCAGCATGAGCTGACTTTAGCTTTTCATGATGTGTTAGTCATCTATCCACTTCATAATTTTCAGCCTCCATCAAACACGATAAAGCCCTTCACAGCTTTTATTTCGACAATTCAATCTACACTGTTCCTGCTCAATCAATTATGCTAATGCACTGTAAGCTAATGATTCTTTAAATACATTTATGAATAACCAACACGAATCATAAGGAGATACTATGCCTAATTTTCTATTTGTACTGAGCAAGAGTGACAACGAAGCAGCAACACGATGTTTTCAATTTGCTAAGATAGCTCACAGCAAAGGACACCATGTTGATATGTTTTTTATTGATGGAGGTGTGGATTGGGCTGTTTCCGGCAAAGATTTGACCAAGAAAACCACCACCGGAGATTGCCCGCAAGATTATCTACCATACTTAGTAGAAAATGAAGTTAAGATCGGCGTATGCACACCATGTGCAAACAATCGTGGACTGGATGAAGCAACATTCCACCAGAATATGCTGTTAGACGGTGGCCCTCATCTGATAGACATGGCAGCAGAAGCAAAGATTTTCAATTTCTAAAATATTTCCATACACAATAAAACCCCTCACAACTTATGCTGTAAGGGGTTTTATAATTCTTTAGTGTCCCTGACATACATGCTCAGTTTCCGGCCAGCCTTCCATGTACCATGCATACGCACCGCGTATCTGCAACCCGTGCGACCGTATATATTCAAGTTGCTCCGCAGAATAATTATACCCATCGATAGGTTGAAGTGACAAAACATCCGCAGCGCCGTACCCAGTATCCGATGAATCATCAACAAATACAGGTTTATCGCAAGAGCCTAAAGGATGTTTAATCGTCAATTTTCCCAAGCCGATCCCCTCAGCGAGACAAGGAACATCAATGTCTTTGACTAAATCCATTTAAATCTCCTTAAATTCATTTGAAATTTTTATCAGAAATAATGCTTTTAATTCCCAATTAATTTGAAAAATAGCAATGTAAAACTTATCATAATAGGATTTTTATTCTAAAAATTTCTTAAATATTTTATGTAGCTGACGATAATTATTGCCAAAAACTAGTTCCTCCTGAACCGAAAATAAAGCCACAAGAAAAGCCCCATCACAAACATAATCCTTAAACACCATTTTATTTATATAAAAACGTAGGCAGCAATTTTTTACAATACGCCAGAGTATGAAGAGTCATAGGTTATATTTATTCAGTTTGATAAGGAGTAATTTCATGCGGTTATGGCAACAGACTATGATTGGCTTGGCCCGCAGCCAAGCTGCAACAAATTTCATGCAGAACTCTCGGCTCATGAGTCGGTTCTCCAGCCAATTCACTGGTGGGAAAGACGTACGCGAAGCTGCAAACCGGGCAAGGGAAATGTTTATGCAAGGCATAACCTCGTCCCTGTTCGTGCTCGGGGAATATGAAGAGAAAAAAGAAAACGCTACAGCCATGGTCAAAGAATTGGAAGCTATACTTCCACTGCTAGCGGAACGCGGAGTTGATCCGCATATATCTGTTGACCCCACCCAGATTGGGTCCATGGTGTCATGGGATTTGTGCCAAAAAAATGCGACTCAACTTGGACAAGCTGTAAAGAACATAGAGTCAGATCGTCGCAAAGTACTAATGGTGGACATGGAGGATTCTTCGGTCACGCAGAATACTTTGGATCTCTACTATGAACTTGAAAAGCAACAAGTCCCAACGGCTATCACCATTCAGGCCTACCTGAAACGCAGTAAGCAGGATATTGAAGGAATAGTCGCTTCAGGAGGCATGGTCCGACTGGTTAAGGGAGCATTTGCAGAAAACAAGGACATAGTACTAACTTCGCGCATAGATATCGACCAGAGTTACAGAGAGCTTGTTGACTTACTATTCAGCGAACAGGCACGCAAAACCGGAGTGTATCCGGTAATAGGTAGTCACGATCACAATATGATCGAGTTTACTGCGAATCTAGCACGGGAACGTGGATGGAATGCAGACCAATGGGAAGTTGAAATGCTGCTAGGAGTGCGCCCTGATTATCAACAAAAACTGGTGCAACAAGGGATCTCCGTCCGTGTATACCTTCCGTACGGAGAAAAATGGTGGCCCTACAGCGTGCGTCGTATTGGTGAAAATCCTCGTAATTTATGGTTTGTTTTGCGGTCTATTTTGAAGGTTTAAGATTTTTTTCTACAAATATCAGATCATAAAAAAGGGGCACTCCCAACCGAGACTGCCCCACCTCTAACAATAAGATAAGAAACTAGAACTTTATCATGCTACTGGTTTGAATCCATTAAAACTAATTATATTTATCACATTACGAAATCGCCCTGCCATTAGTTGACATAAAATCATGCACGTTATACGCAATTAATATTATAATAACAATCTTGTAATTTAACTATTAATTCTGGAGAGATGATTATGAAAAGTTTGATGAAAGCGTGTGTGTTATCTATGGCAATGTTGATGTTGATGTGCGGAGCTGCGGGGGCGGATGAGTTTAAAGCTCAAGGAAGTGCTTTAGTTGCAGGAATAGATCATCGATATGTTTCTGTTTTAGATTTTTATGCTACATCATTAAGATTAAGCAATATAACAGGAGAACCTGTTCAATGCAAAGTAACTGTTTTTAACCATAATGGAGAAGACATAACTTCTTATGGGCATGTGCTTACTGGGGGCAGTTCTGATCTTCAAGTAATTTTAGGTGGCACTGGAACTTTTGATATCCCGCCTTACTCTAGTCGCATCTATGAGCTTAAATCTTCGACCCTCAAGCAATCGGTTACTGGTTATGCTATTGTTGAATGGACTTCGGATAACTCTAAGCTTAGAAAGGCTTTAATAGGTGTGATTACAAGGCTCAGGGTTCGACCTGCAGATGCGTCTACAAGTCAGACTGAAAGAGATATCAACAACGGACAACCATTTTAAGCCCTAACGTCCATCCCACATTCCACAAACACTAAAAAGCCCCTCACAATTTTCATTGTAAGGGGCTATATAACCATTCTGGCGGAGAGGAGAGGATTCGAACCTCCGTTAGCGTTAACTAAACACGCTTTCCAGGCGTGCTCCTTAAGCCAGACTCGGACACCTCTCCGCTTGGGTGAAAAAGGGTTTAGCTAAATCAGAGTAGCTTGGCAAGCTCTTTTTCACTTTTTCTTCAATTATTTTACATAACATTAAATAAAATGATTATTTAGGCAATTTTAAGCTTCCACGGAACTCATCAAGAGACTTTGCGTTCACCCTTTCTAGCACTTTTGGAAGTTCTTCTGCGATTTTAAAAGCTGTATCAGGGCTTAAAAAATTAGCTGTGCCGATCTGAACAGCCGCAGCACCTACCAGCAAAAACTCTGCCGCATCTTCTGCTGAAGAGATACCGCCAAGCCCTATTACGGGAATCTTAACAGCATTTACGGCCTGAAATACACATCTAAGTGCAACAGGTTTAACCGCAGGACCGGAAAGACCGCCTATTACGTTAGTTAACCGCGGTGCACGTCTTTCAATATCAACAGCCATTCCTGAAAGCGTGTTGATAAGCGATATTCCGTCTGCTCCGCCATCTTCAGCGGCCCTTGCGCAAGTTGCTATATCCGTTACGTTAGGCGAAAGCTTGATGATTACAGGCTTATTACCAGCATTCTTCTTAACAGCCTCAGCAACTTTAGTGATCTGGCTCGGGTCCTGACCAAAAGCGATTCCGCCCTCTTTAACATTAGGACAGGATACGTTAACTTCAAGAGCGGCAACGCCCTCTTCTGTTGAAAGCACTTTTGCAAGTTCACCGAACTCGGTCGCATCCGTGGCATAGAGATTTACTAATACAGGTAGAGTTTTCCACGGCAGTTTAGGCAGTCTATCCTTCAAAAAGACTTCAACACCGGGATTCTGAATTCCGATGGCATTTAACATACCGCACGGAGTTTCAGCAATTCTCGGCATGGGATTGCCTTCTCTAGGTTTAAGCGAAAGACCTTTTACAATGATACCGCCAAGGGATTCGAGATTACCAAATCTTTTAAATTCCAGTCCGAAACCGAATGTACCTGAAGCTGTAAGTATAGGATTTTTTAACTTCAGTCCGGCAAAATCAACTGACATATCCATAATTAATCCTCCAGACTGATATCTGTAGCTTTAAAGACCGGACCGGTTGTGCATACCTGAGTATGATGTCCGGTACTGTCCTTTGTTACGCAACCAAGACATGCACCGACTCCGCAGGCCATGCGATTCTCAAGCGAAAGTTCTGCTTCGACACCATATTTAATTGAAGCACTGCGGACAGTACGCAGAAAAGGAGTAGGACCGCAGGCTACGATCAACCCTTTTTTATCGGCATATTCCTTAACAAGCTCATCAATCCGTGCAATAATATTTAAAATATCTTCGGGCTTTGTTTCGCGTAAATCTTCAACTTCTACCTTCTCAGATATGGAATTAAGCGGATAATTTTCAAGTGGAGGACGGTGCGCAAAAAATAGCTTTAAATTTTCAGGCTGATCATGGGAGTCGACATAACCGCAAAAGGGCGCTATGCCCATCCCTCCGGCGAGCATAAGTATAGGACGGTCTTTCGGTTTGCTGAAAAAAGAACCGAGCGGACCCCATATATTAACTTTGTCGCCTGTGGTAAGTTCCGCCAGACGCTTTGTTCCACGCCCGACAACTTGAAAAAGAATAGTCAGGGTATTGTCGTCTGCGTTACAAATGGAAAAAGGACGTCCCCATATAAGGTCAAGCGGCCACGAGACGGGTCTGATCATAACAAACTGGCCAACGCGCCAGCCAGATCTCCAGCCCGGATATTCGAGCTTGAGTTCGATTATTTCCTCATCCGGTGAGGAGTGTCCGAGGGGCTTAACGTCAATGACTTTTACAGCCCTGCAATTGTTTGCACTCATGATTTAATCCTATAGATTTTTGCTGTCCGCACTATGCGGCAAAGCGTGATACACTATGACAAAACATAAACCAGAAATTCTTGCCCCAGCGGGCGATAAATCATCTTTCCTAGCTGCAATCGCAGCCGGAGCAGATGCTGTATACGCCGGACTTAAACATTTTTCCGCTCGTATGGAAGCTGATAACTTCTCTACTACCGAGCTTGCAGCTCTTGTTCAGCTCGGCAAGGAAAATGGTGTTAAGACCTATATCCCTATGAACACATTGGTTAAACCTGACGATGTAGACTCCGCAGCCAGACTGCTGGACCGTGTCGCTAGGGATGTCAAACCTGAAGGAATTATTGTCCAAGACCTTGCAATGCTTAATATTGCTAAGCAAATCGGTTATGAAGGACAAATAATCCTGTCAACTCTTGCCAATGTGAGCCACCCTGAAGCACTTAAGGTTGCCGCTGAAATGGGTGCAACCCGCGTGGTTCTTCCAAGAGAGCTCAATCTGGAAGAAGTTAAACAGATGGCTGAAGCCTGCCCTGAATCAATTACTCTTGAAACATTTGTTCACGGAGCCCTTTGTTACAGCGTTTCAGGACGTTGTTACTGGAGCTCATATTTCGGTGGAAAGAGCAGCCTTCGCGGACGTTGCGTTCAGCCTTGCCGCAGGCTTTATGGAACCTCTTCCCGTAAAGATCAACCAAAACGTCTGTTCTCCTGCCTCGATTTGAGTCTGGATGTTTTAACAAAACCTTTGCTTTCAATCCCTGAAGTTACTTCATGGAAAATTGAAGGTCGTAAAAAAGGTCCCCACTACGTTTATTATACAGTCACAGGCTATCGCATGCTGCGTGATCATCCTAATGATGCTAAAGTTCGTAAAACGGCAATGGAATTGCTGGAACTTGCTCTCAGCAGACCATCATCACATTCAACATTTCTGCCTCAGCGTCCATTTATTCCGCTTGATCCTAATAATGAAACTGGTTCAGGATTTCTTATCGGAGTTACCAAGCAGGAAAAGAACGGAAAGCCTTATTTCGAATGCCGTCAGGAACTTCTTAATGGTGACTTCCTACGCATCGGCTATCAGGATCAACCAGGACATCAGACCTTAAAAATCAGAAGATCTGTTCCGAAACGTGGCAGAGTTTCTATCCCAGTTCAAGGTAGAACCCGCTTAAAATCAGGAACTAGAGTATTTCTGATTGACCGCCGTGAAGAAGGTTTGGTCAACGCTCTTAAAAAACTGGAAACAGCTCTTTCAAAAATTAAAATCCCTACAAAAACGTCAAGTTCTGTGCAGGTCGACCTTCCGCATCCTTACGAATCTACTGAACGGGTTAAGCTTCTTTCTCTGCAAAGAAATCCTCCGCGCGGTAAAAATAAATACGGAACAGGCATCTGGCTTTCTGCCAATGCACTCGACCGCACACCTAAACCAATTGTGTCAAAGATCTGGTGGCACCTTCCTCCGGTTATATGGCCGAATGAGGAAGCTGAAATCAAACAACTTATCGCTTATTGCCTTGGTCACGGAGCAACGGAATTTGTTCTCGGTTCGCCTTGGCAAATTGGCCTTTTCCCTGATGATGAAAATTTACATTTTCACGCCAGCCCGTTCTGCAATATGTCCAACCCGCTTGCACTGATGGAACTTTATGAAATGGGTTTCACCTCTGCATTTGTCAGCCCAGAGCTTTCAAAAGCGGATTACATGGAGCTTCCAAAACACAGCCCACTTCCCTTGGGAATTATTACTTCCGGCTTATGGCCGCTTGGTATTTCAAGGATCGTCGCCGATGAGACCGAGCTTATGAGCCCTATCTACAGCCAGAAAAAAGAAGTCTGCTGGGTAAGAAAATATGCTCAAAACTACTGGGTATACCCAGGATGGGAACTGGACTTAGGAGTTGTAACCAAGAAACTTGAAAGCGCAGGCTATTCAATGTTTCTACAAATTACGGAATCATGGCCTAAAGCCGTTCCGACTCCTAACAGAACCAGTACCTTCAATTGGGATCTGGCATTGCTATAATTCCCACTGACTATCTGAGTAAAATCTATTCCCGATGCGAATTCATAAATTAGCATCGGGATTTTTTTGCTTAAAATGTCCGCCCATTCCATCCAAACATGGAACGTTCAAGATCACGAAATTCAATAAAAACTCTAGATCCGGATATAGAAAACTCTGCTGTGAGAAATTCACAAACAGATTTTGAAAGTTCCATACATTTTTCAGGCTGCAACGAGATGCTTCCCAAAGAAGCAAATACCGCAGGATCATTACTACCTGACAAAGACATACTTACATTTTGATGTAACATTACAGTTACATATATTTCAGGTTTACCTAATGCGACAGATAAAAATTTTGAAAGCTTCAAAACAAAAGCATCAGCCTCAGAGGCTTCAACTTTCATGTTTGTTTCAACTCTTATAAAAGGCATATATTACCTCCCAGTTATGAGCCGGCTTCCTGAATAAGTTTTTTTAAGAAAGCAGCGGCTTCCGGTCCTTTAAGAGATCTATCCCAAAGTTCTGTCACCATTTTTTCGTGCAAAGCCAGAGCTTCCGGAGCTGATGTAATCATTGCAACACCTAAACGAACGTTGGGAAATTCTCCAAGTCTGAATGGGCTTATTCCAAGCGTTGCACTCCCCGGCTGTCTGAAAATTTGAAAACTCGTACTTGGTATAGAATCCCGCAAGATTCCGATTTGAACACCTATAGGCTGCTTTTCCAGCATATCGAGTACATTCTCCAACTCTCTGCGTGCGATGGCTTTTCGCTCTTTAATTACTTCCGGCGGCAAATCATATGTACCGATAAAACCGTTTCGTAAAAATCTCTCAAGTTCTGCAGCAGAAACCAGACTGACAATACTTGGTTTGCGTTTCTGATAAGCATCCTTGCGTTCTTTCAAAATTGCTAAAATTTCATCAATGGCCCTTCGCGCCTGACGTAAATCAGGTAGCCCAGCTGACAAACCTTCCTTTAAAACAACAGACAAAACTTCATCAAATTCATCAGTAGTAAGTAAATATGAAACAGGCCCGAACATGACAAATAAATGTTCCGATACAGATTCAGCTTGCCGCATCCTTTCAAAAAAACTCACTGCCGATGAAACATATTCAACCCCGACTCCCATTAATGAGGTCAGTGACACTCCAAGAAGTTCAGCTATACTTTCAAGTGTTTCAAGCTTAGGAGGATCTCCTTTTTCATAACGATAAAGGGCCGCACGGGAAATTCCTATCTTAGAAGCGATGTCTTCTGCGCTATACTCACTACCCAGCCTGAAAGCTTTAAGTCTATGTCCAATTTCTGTGGAGCTAAGTTCACCCATTTCATATCTCCATTATACTATATTAATAAGACCAGAAATGCTAAAATATTTATAAGTTCATTTGCCATCTTTGTGATCAATAATTACTCATATTCTCATTTTTGTGAATAGTTTTTTTATTTGTATCAAAAATAAGAATTTTCTTGACAATAATCGTTTTTTTAATCCAATTTGTATTAATCAAAACATTGCTGCTTTAATCAGGAGGCTACCAAATGAAAATTTCAACACGTATTGTTTCTATTGTTATGGCCATGTGCATGCTGCTCGGCGGAGTCATTTCTGCTAACGCTGCAAAGTACGAAGCTCGCATCGGACACCTTGAGTCTGCTCAGCAGCCACGTAACATAGGACTGCTAAAAGTCGCTAAACTTGTAAAAGAACGTACTAACGGTGACGTAGAATTTAAAATTTTCCCATCTTCACAGCTTGGCAACCAGCGTCAGATGAACGAAGGCGTTCAGTTCGGTACTATTGAAGGTACAGTTTCTCCGGCTGCATTCCTTGGTGGATTCAACCCTGCTGTATCTATTATGGATCTTCCTTTCCTGCTTCCTGCCGACCGTGCTCAGGCACAGGAAATTCGTCAGGGTGCTTTAGGTAAAGCTCTTTTAAAAAGTTTCGATTCACGTGGTTTTAAAGCTGTTGCAACATGGCCTGACGGACGTAAAAACTTTACATCCAACAAACCTCTTACAACTATAGATTCATATAAAGGCCAGCGCTTCCGTGTAATGGATTCCAAAATTTTGATTGAACAATTTGCTGCAATCGGAGCTTCTGCAATAGCTTTGCCTTTCGGAGAACTTTACACATCACTTCAGAACGGTGTTGTTGATGGTGAAGAAAATCCTCTTGATACCATTGCTAGCATGAAGTTTTATGAAGTTCAGAAATATCTTGTTCTTTCCGACCATGGTGCAATGGAAGACTTCTTCCTTTTTAACCCAACATGGTGGAACAGCCTTCCTAAAAACTATCAGAAGATCATTGTAGACACTTTGATGGAAGTTATGCCTAGCGTTGAAGCCAATAAAGAACAGGCTCAAAAAGACGCACTTGCTGTAATCGAAAAAGCAGGCGTAAAAGTCAGCAAGCTTTCAGATGCAGACCGCGAAACCATGCGTAACCTCATGTTCCCTAAAACTAAAGCTGCTTACATTGAACGTGCAGGTAGCGAAGGTGAAAAACTCATCAAACTCTACGAATCAGAATACAAACGTATTGTAAAATAATTGAGTTTAATTAAGGCGGGAAAGACTTGTCTTTCCCGCCTATTTTTTCAGGAGAAAATTATGCGAAAGAGACTAAATACCATAATCACAGGAATCAGAACCGTAGAACGAGTTCTCGTTATTTCTATAAATCTGATCATGGTCGCCCTCTACACTTTTAATGTATTGGTGCGCGAGATATTACCACAATACTCTAGTACTTTCGCATGGATAGATGAAGCTACACGTTTGCTTATGGTCTGGGCCATATTCCTTTCACTTGGCCTTGCTCTTGAGCGCGGTAGGCATGTAGCAGTTAGCACTCTGCTTGAAAAACTTCCGGATATTCCACAAAAAATTATATGTTTCGTTATCAACATTACCGGCATTATATTCAGCTGTTATCTAGCTTGGCTCGGGTTTGCTCTTGTTAAATTTGTTATGCGCACGGGACAGGTCAGTCCTACCCTAGGACTCCCGATGTACTGGCTATACGTTGCTCCGACCATAGGTTTTATACTTTTAGCTATTAGATATGGACTTGAACTTGCCGGTATAAATGACCGCCACTATAAACCTATTACTATTGATCAAGCTAACTAAGGCGGTAAGATAATATGACTCCTGTAATAATTTTAATTGCTCTGACAATGCTTGTTTGTGGTTTCGAAATGCTGCTCGTGTTGGGTGTGCCAGCATTTTTGACCAAGGCTTTTCTTTTTCCAAGAATCCCTGACCCTGTACTTATTCAAAAACTGGTCGGTGGAATCAACGTATCTACCCTGCTTGCCATTCCATTTTTCATTTTTGCGGCAGAACTTATGGCTTCTGGACAGATTGCCAAAAGGCTTACAGATCTAATCAAACATTTCACCGCTCATAGGCTGGGCGGGATAGGTCATACTACTGTTGTAGGTTCAATGGCCTTCGGTTCCGTTTCAGGATCAGCTCCGGCAACTGTCGCCGCCATGGGTAAGCTCATGTATCCTGAACTGCGTAAAACCGGATTCAGCGAAAAATTCAGCTTAGGTTTAATAGTTTCCAGCGCAGAAACAGCATTACTTATTCCGCCGAGTATCACCCTCATTATTTACGGCTGGATGACAGGTACATCTATTACCGGACTATTTATAGGCGGTCTGGGTGTCGGCATTACTCTCGGCCTTGCCTTCTGCGGTCTTGTAATATTTGAAAGCATTAGAAAAGGCGTTGGCAGAGGCGAAAAATCAACAATACCATTTACTAAAACTTTCAAAGCGGCATCATGGGCTCTTGGTTTACCCGTAATTATTTTAGGCGGAATTTACTCAGGATTATTCACACCTACCGAAGCTGCCGCAATTTCTGTTGTTTATGCAATATTTGTTGAATCTTGCATTTATAAAAATCTAAATTTTTCCAGATTGATCAGCATTACTGAAAGAGCATCAATCTCAACAACGATCATTTTCATTCTGCTGGCAATGGGAAGCGTACTTTCCTACTTTGTAACAATTGCACAGGTTCCGGTTCTTATAACAAACTTCCTGACAGCTATTCAGGCAGGGCCTATCACATTCCTGATGATAGTTAACGTTGCCTTCTTTATTGCAGGTATGTTCATTGACCCTAACTCGGCGCTTCTTATTCTTGTACCACCGTTATATCCGGTCGCATTATCTATGGGAATTGATCCTATCCATTTTGGTGAAATCGTCTGCCTTAATATCTGCATAGGCATGATAACCCCGCCATTCGGACTTGACATTTTCGTTGCCTCCTCCACTCTTGAAAAGCCCGTAATGTCAATTATTCAAGGAGTATGGCCATTCCTATTTATCAATATTCTCGTATTAATACTTATTACCTATGTTCCAGGCCTGGCTACTTTCCTTCCAGGACTAGTTGCACCTTAACAGTTTGATTTAAATAAAAAATTAGAAATAAGAATATGATTGCACCAGTAAATGAACACCTCGAGGGGGCGGCCGATATGAATCCACATCCGGTTTTAGAAACTCAGCCCAGTCTCAACCATTTGACAAGTGATGCAGAAAAACTGTTTGCAGATCTGGAAGAATTATCCAGAGATAAAATAGGTGTATCCCGAGCTTCATACGGCGCAGGTGAAAGTAAAGCTTTCGATATGATTGAAAGTTTTGCCCAAAATGAAGGGCTGATAACTTCACGTGACGCTGCGGCAAACCTTGTTATTGAACTTGAAAAAATATCTGATGATCAGGAATATATACTTGTAGGTTCACACCTTGATTCAGTTCCGCAAGGCGGAAACTATGATGGTGCAGCCGGAGTTATCGCAGGATTACTTTGTCTGGTTGAATACAAACGAATAGGCAGATCTCCTGAAACTCCTATTAAAGTTATAGCCTTGCGCGGTGAAGAAAGTGCATGGTTTGATGCATGTTATCTGGGTTCAAAAGCCCTTCTTGGTAAACTCGGAAAATCAGACCAGGCATTACCCCAGCGCGATGATGGCAAAACACTCGGGACTCATATGGCTGAGTGCGGAGCTGACATTGATAGAATTGCCAAAGGCGAAATCCTGATTGATACATCTAAAATAAAAGCTTTCTTTGAACTGCACATTGAGCAGGGTCCGGTTATGATTGCCCGCAATCTTCCGGTTGCTGCTGTAACCGGAATTCGCGGTAACATCAGACACAGAAAAATTAAATGTATAGGCGAAGATGGTCATTCCGGAGCTGTTCCACGCTGGCTGAGACGGGATGCTGTTTTTGCCACTGCGGATTTAATTACCCGCGTGGATGATCACTGGACAACGATTCTACAGCACGGTGGAGATCTGGTTGCAACAACAGGAATTTTAACAACCAATACTCAAAACCATGCAATGTCTCGGATTCCAGGATTAGTCACATTCAGTTTTGAAGCAAGAAGTCAGTACGAACATACTCTTGCCGCCATTGAAGCATTGCTCCATTCAGAATGCGCCACAATTACTTATGACCGCAAAGTTCAATTTGAATTTGATAAACCTGTAAAAACTCCTCCCGCAGTGCTTGACCAAAGTATTGTTGAGCGCATAAATAAAGCTTGTGGGGATGAAGGTTTGCCAATAGAAGCTATACCTAGCGGAGCTGGACATGATGCGTCACTCTTCGCAAATGCAGGTGTTCCCACAGGAATGATTTTTGTGAGAAACCGCAATGGTTCGCATAACCCTGAAGAAGAAATGGATATTGCAGATTTCATTAAGGGCACATCTGTACTTTACCGCACAATTACGGACTTCAAATAATGAATACAGAAATAACCATCATAAGACCTGACGACTGGCATCTTCATCTCAGGGATGGCGAGATGCTTTCGGCAGTACTCCCATACACTGCAAAAATTTACGGCAGAGCTATTGTGATGCCGAATCTCATGCCTCCTGTGACCACAGTCGCAAGAGCGGAGGAATACCGCAGGCGGATTATAGCCGCTCGCCCTGAGGGGTCTCACTTTGAACCGCTTATGACCTGCTACCTCACAGATACGACTGCCCCTGAGGATATTCGGAAAGCATGTGCTGTTAAAGCTTTCCACGCAATAAAACTATTTCCGGCAGGAGCTACAACCAATTCCGAAAGCGGCGTTACTTCCATAAAGAAAGTTTATCCTGTGCTTGAAGTGATGCAAGAACTTAAACTACCTCTTTCTGTTCATGGGGAAGTAGTTGACCAAGATGTTGATATTTTCGACCGTGAGGCTGTTTTTATCGATAAGGTTTTGAAGCCTCTCCGCAAAGATTTCCCTGAACTTAAAATTGTCTTCGAGCATTTGACCTGCAAAACCGCAGTCGACTATGTTCTGGATGAAAACGAATTTACAGTTGCGACCATAACACCGCATCATTTGGTGCTGACTCGCAACGATCTTTTTAAGGGTGGGATGAATCCTTATATGTACTGTCTGCCTGTTGCTAAAACTTTTGATGATCGAGCAGCATTACGCGACGCAGCAACATCAGGTAATGAAAAATTTTTCCTCGGTACAGATTCCGCACCGCATCCTTGTTATAAAAAAGAAAAAGACTTAGCAGCAGCAGGAATTTTTAATGCCCCGACCTCAATAGGTTACGTAACTCAAATTTTTGAAGGAAATAATGCTCTCGAGAAACTCGAAGGTTTTACTTCCATATATGGAGCTAGATTTTACGGACTTTCTCCCAATGGCAGCACAATTACTTTAGCCAAACGAGATATACCCGTTTCAATGGAATGGCTCTTCAAAGCGGGAGAAGACGCGGTTAGAATATTTAACCCAGACACTCCCCTTTATTGGGAATTGGTTGATTGATAAAGGCTGAACTGTTTTTAAGTTCAGCTTTTTTTACGTATAAAACAACAAAGGAGAAACAATGGTTCCTACCAGCTTTCCAGACAAAGAAACCATAGCTGAAATAACAGCTAAGATGCTTATTGAAGTTAAGGCCGTTCACTTCAGAGCAGATGAGCCTTTCAAATTTACCTCTGGCTGGGCCAGCCCGGTATATATTGATTGCCGCAAACTTATTTCCTATCCACGAGTTCGTCAGACTCTCATGGACTTCGGAGCTTCTGTTATCCTTAGAGAAGTGGGCTTTGAATCAATTGATTGTATTGCAGGCGGAGAAACAGCAGGTATCCCTTTCGCAGCATGGCTGTCAGACAGACTGATGCTTCCTATGCAGTATGTACGCAAAAAAGCTAAAGGCTTTGGACGTGATGCACAGATTGAAGGTGATTTCAGTGACGGTTCAAGAATTCTTCTGGTTGAAGACCTGACCACTGACGGTCGCAGCAAAATTAATTTTGCTGAAGCTCTTCGCCGTGCAGGTGCAGAAGTCACTCATACCTTTGTTCTTTTCCATTACGGAATTTTCCCTAACACAAAAGAAACCCTCGCCGCAGCAGGACTAGAAATGCTCTCTCTTGCAACCTGGTGGGATATTCTTAATGTTTGTAAAAAAGAAGGCTACTTCGACACCAAATCTTTGGATGAAGTAGAAAAATTCCTTAACAACCCAGTAGAATGGTCTGGAGCTCACGGCGGAATTTCAACCTACCCCAAATAAATCTATTTTAGATAGATCCTTGAACACTAAAAAGGGCAAATCTTTAATTAAAGATTTGCCCTTTTTTCAATTAGTTAGACTGATACTATTTCAAGCTGTCATAAAAGATTAGAAAGTCTGCTTGAATAAGTCTTCACTTGATCCCCCACCATTTTCAGAACCTTCACCAGCTCCTGAAGCTGTCTTAGTAGGCTGAGTTCCCTCTTTAAACGGAAGGAAAAAAGTCTTTTTTGATGTCGGACTAGCGAGCAAGCCAGAAGCAGCATCGACTTTAGCTATAGTAACACCGTCAGGCTGCGGAAAGTCCATGTAGGGGTAATCTTTCTCTACGACCTTACGGTAGTCAACCCAAATAGGACTTGCGGCTCTAGAGCCTGTTTCCCATTTCCCCATAGGAGTCAATTGGTCAAAACCTACATAAACGCCAGTCAGCAGGTAGGGAGAAAATCCCATATACCATGCATCCTGTTCATTATTTGAAGTTCCGGTTTTACCGGCAACAGGTCGGTTAAGAACTTTTGCTCTCCAGCCGGTACCATGCTTAACAACTTCTTTAAGAAGATTACACATTATGTAAGCTGTCTGCGGACTGATTGCATCATGCACTTCAGGTTTAGATTCATAAAGAAGCTCACCCCATGCACTATTCACACTCAAGACTAAACGTCCCTTGACGGTCGTACCACCGCGCGCAAAGGCAGAGTATGCTTCGACCAGATTCATCAAAGTAACGGATGCGGACCCAAGTGCAACGGAAAGGTCATTGGGGAAATCACTTTCAAGCCCCATGGCTTTAGCCCGTTCTATAATTTTCTTGATTCCAATTTTCTGAGCAAGTCTAATTGTCACGAGATTTCGTGATTTTACCAGAGCAGTACGAAGCAATGTCGGTCCGTAAAAAACGCCTTCAAAATTTTGAGGCTTCCAAAGTTTACCGGCAGACATATTAGTATACACAAACGGAGCATCCATTATAATTGATGCTGGGGTAAAACCATTATCCATTGCTGTTGAGTACACAATAGGTTTAAACGACGAACCAGGCTGTCTTTTTGCCTGCGTTGCGCGGTTGAACTGACTTTCATGAAATGAATACCCACCAACCATGGCTTTAACTTCGCCACTTCGTGGGTCCATGGAAACCAAAGCTCCCTGAACAACAGGTTTCTGAACCAAATCAGCGGCCCAGTGAACATCACTCAGTTCAGAAGAATCGTCACTTATCTGATGGAAGTTAACTTCACTACCATCTTTAAAAAATGCTTTGCTAAGTTTAGCCCATACAACATCGCCAACTTTTAAAACAGATGTTGCATCTTTAATAGGACGGACTTCTTCATGCGCTTTATGGATGTTCGGTGTACGACACCAAGCCATGCTTGCAACAGACATCTTTGCAGAATAATTACCGAACTTAGCTGAGGCTTCTTTTTTAGAAACTTTTGTAACTAATACTTTTACCCAGTAGCCCGGCCTAAGATTTGTAACACGAACAATTTCGTTTGTTAAAAAATCCTGATATTCAGATGGCTGCAGCTGAGCTATAGGCCCGTGCCATCCCCTTCTGGTAGATGAATTTTCAAGTCCGGCTTTGACAGCAGCATCAGCAGCTTCCTGATGTTTAAGATCACAAGCTGTAACAACACTTAAACCACCATTATAAACAGTATCTTCGCCGTATTTATCAATTAACCAACGTCTTACCTCTTCCAAGTAATATGGACCGTTTTGCCAAGAAGGATCATCCATGCTTTTGTAAACAAGTGGTTGATCTATAGCAGTGTTATACTGGTCTCTATCAATCCACCCGCGTTCATACATTTGCCCAAGCACATAAAGCTGACGAGCTTTTGCTTTTTCCGGATGGCGGTATGGATTGTAACGACTTGGAGACTGCGGCAAACCTGCAAGAAGAGCACATTCAGCAACAGTTAATTCATTAACATGTTTTCCAAAATAGATACGAGCTGCGGCTTCAACACCATACGCCCCTGCCCCAAGGTATAACTGATTTAGATAAATAGTAAGAATTTCATTTTTATCAAGGTAATGCTCAAGCCTGAAGGCAAGAATTGCTTCCTTAATTTTACGGCTATAACTTTTTTCAGGTGTCAACAACAAACGCTTAATTATCTGCTGCGTTATGGTACTACCACCCTGCTTAATGGAACCACCTTTAAGGTTGGCCACAAAAGCTCTTGAAATAGCCTTAAAATCAACTCCGTCATGTTCGTAAAAAGAAGCATCTTCAGCAGCTAAAAACGCTTTAGGAAGAAGTGGAGTCATTTCATCCATTCTTACTAAAAAACGTTTTTCTTTATAAAAATATCCAAGCACCTTTTTGTCGTGCGTATAAATAGTAGTGACTAAAGGCGGTTTGTAATCGGTAATATTTTTAAATCCTGGTAAATCTCTGGAAGCCCAATAATATAGTCCTGCCATAGCAGAAACACCTAAAATACCCATCACAAGTATTACAATCAGACTTATTTTATAAACTTTCTTCATCTATAAATCCCACAAGTTATCTAGTAGTATAACTGTTTCCGGATAATAATTAATCTAAAATTAGATACTGATATCAATCGGCTCAAAAAAACTAATCCGGGTGAGGATCAAATCCCCATGCACGCCTTAGCGCGGCATGAAGTTTCCGAACAGTAGTCTGAGAAACATTTAGAGCTTTAAGCAGCTTTCCAGGACTTTTATTTTCAAGCTGAGCAAGGCAGGTTGCAACTTCTAGAATATTAATTTTGCCATCTTCAGTTGTCCAAAATGGAAACAAACGACAATAACAGGGCCGAACATCTTGAGGAATAAGGCAACCGTGCTGTCCCAAAAAAAGACACTTTCCTCGTTCATCAACAGCTAAGCGGTAATGAGTTCCCCCCGGAGGAAATAATTCTTTTACAGCTCTGCGCTGATCAGGGAATAACCGAAATAAGTTATCAATAAAAATGGCGGTGTTCGGTTGTAAAACGAACCCGCCTAAATCGGGAGCGCATTCTATGATGCGCTCCCGTTCGTATTCTGAAACAGGAAAACAGACTTCTTCACAGCCTGGAGTTAATTCGCAACATGTAGGGCCCTTAGCGGCACAACGTGCGCAAACAAAAGGATCATTCATAAACGAAAATACTCCATTATGACGTTACTAGCACTTATCTTCCAAACACATTTTACCTGAATTGGCGCAAGGAAGAATCGGATAATCTCCGTTAAAACATGCCAGACAGTAAGAATTTTTATCTTCGACCGATTCCAGAAGTCCATCAATTGAAAGATAATGGAGAGAATCAAGGCCGATAAAACGTGCAATTTCCTCTTCAGTACTATTGGCAGCGATAAGTTCACCTTTGGATGAAAAATCGATTCCGTAGTAACAAGGGAAACGAATTGCCGGACAACTGACGCGCATATGAATTTCACGTGCGCCAAGAGCTCTAAGCTCTTTAACTCTTGCCCGGATAGTTGTTCCGCGAACAATGGAATCTTCGATGATCATGATACTTTTGCCTTTGATCATGCTGCGGACAGGGTTAAGTTTCATTTTAACACTGAAATCGCGCATATCCTGTGAAGGCTGAATAAAAGTTCTGCCTACATAGTGATTTCGAATCATAGCAAGTTCAAGAGGCAATCCTGATTCCTGAGAATACCCGACAGCGGCGTAGTTACCTGAATCAGGAAATGGCATAACAAAGTCAACATCCATAGGCATTTCTTTAGCTAAGACCTGCCCCATTTTTTTACGTCTTTCATATACTACTTCATCAAAAATAATGGAGTCAGGACGTGCAAAATATATTAGCTCGAAGATACACTGTCTTTTAGGAGTAGTATCATCATAAATATAAGAAGTAAGATTCCCACCTTCTACAACAAGCATTTCACCCGGTTTGACAGCGCGAATGGATTCAGCATCAATCAAATCGAATGCACATGTTTCTGAGGCAAATACATAATTATCGCCGACACGTCCGAGAACCAAAGGTCGGAATCCATGAGGATCCTTAACAGCAATCATTTTATCATTTGCAAGAATTAAAAGAGAAAAAGATCCTTTGACCTTTTTGCAGGCTTTCATAACTGCATCTTCAATGGTATTTCCATTCAAACTTTTTGCAATCAGATGAACAAAAACTTCTGAATCCATTGTTGTTTGAAAAATTGACCCTTGCGCTTCAAGTTCATCACGAAGTTCTTTCGTATTTACGAGATTTCCGTTGTGAGCAATCGCAAGACGCAAATCTCCGAAATGGACAACAAACGGCTGAGCATTTTTTATTAGAGATGCACCAGTAGTAGAATATCTGACATGCCCAACAGCTATGTCTCCTTTCAATTCTTTAGCAAGGTGACGCTCGTTGAAAACGTCAGCTACCAGTCCCATACCTTTTTGCTCACGGATAGTTTCACCATCCCATGTAACAATTCCGGCAGATTCTTGACCACGATGCTGCATAGAATAAAGACCAAAATAGGTCATTCTAGCTGCTTCAGGGTGACCATATATTCCAAAGAGGCCGCAATAGTCTTTTTTCATATTTCCTGCTCTTGTATTCAAAAAGGAAAGGACCGGATTTTTAATCCGGCCCGACAATTTCCAATTTATTTAATCATGTTATGGTAGTGCTGTAAGCACCTTACTTCCAGTCCCTTGCCACGGTGGTCCTTTATAGCTAAGGCCATGGCATGAGCTCCGGCAACTGTCGTTGTATATGCTAAACCGTACAGCAAGGCGGTCTGCCTGATTTCTTTAGAATCAGAAACCGTCTTTTTGTCGGATGGCGTGTTTATTAAAAGGTCAATGTCGTTGTTTTTAATATAGTCAACAACATGCGGTCTCCCTTCATTAACCTTCAGAATCTTTTCCGTTTCAATTCCCTTTGCATTAAGAAACTCAGCAGTTCCTCCAGTTGCAAGAATCTTGAATCCGAGATCTTTGAAAATCTGAGCGGTAGGAACAATTCCTTCTTTATCTCTGTCCTTAACAGAAATAAACACTGTTCCTTCAAGTGGCAACCTCAACCCTGCGCCGAGCTGAGCTTTCATAAAAGCAAGTCCGGGTAAAACGTCCATACCCATAACTTCACCAGTAGAACGCATTTCAGGTCCAAGCTTTACATCAACATTCGGGAACTTATTAAACGGAAATACAGCTTCTTTTACAGAATAAAATCCTTCTTTACGCTGAGACCAAGGATCTAAATCAGCAAGTTTTTCACCGAGCATAACTCTGGTTGCAAACTTTGCCAGCTGAATTCCTGTAGCCTTACTGACAAAAGGAACTGTTCTGGAAGCTCTAGGGTTAACTTCAATGATATATACAACATCATCTTTAACCGCGAACTGAATATTCATTAATCCGACAATATCAAGCTCTGCAGCAAGAGCGATTGTCTGACGTTCAATCTCTTTTACAATTTCCGGACTTAGTGTGTGTGGAGGAAGTACACATGCGGAGTCACCGGAATGGATTCCAGCTTCCTCAATATGCTCCATAACACCTGCAACATATGTCTGCTCACCATCGGAAAGAGCATCAACATCAACTTCAACAGCGTTCTCAAGGAACTTATCTATCAAAATAGGATGTTCAGGAGAAACAATCGCTGCTTCGCGGAAATACGATTCAAATTCTTCATCACTGTAAACAATATCCATTCCACGTCCGCCTAAAACATAGGAAGGACGAAGAACCAGAGGATAAGTTAGTTCAGTTGCTATTTTCTGAGCATCTTCAAGGGAACGAGCTGTTCCGTTTGCAGGCTGCTTAAGATCGAGTTTGTTAAGAAGAGCCTGAAATCTTTCTCTGTCTTCAGCGCGGTCGATACTATCCGGTGAAGTTCCAAGAATCTTAACCCCTGCTTTGAGCAATGGAATCGCCAGATTAAGTGGAGTCTGACCACCGAATTGAATGATAATTCCATCAGGTTTTTCAAACTCAATAATATTAAGAACATCTTCATAAGTAAGCGGCTCAAAATAGAGTCTGTCTGAGGTATCATAGTCAGTCGAGACTGTTTCAGGGTTGGAGTTAACCATTATTGACTTAACGCCAAGCTCTTCAAGGGCAAAAGCGGAATGGCAACAACAATAGTCAAATTCAATTCCCTGTCCGATTCTGTTAGGACCGCCTCCCAGAATCATGACTTTACGTCCTTCCATCGGCTTAGCTTCCTGCCCTGACTCATAAGTTGAGTAGAAGTAAGGAGTATAAGCTTCAAATTCAGCAGCACAAGTATCAACCAAGTAATATGTCGGTTCAATTTCGAGACTTTTCCGAAACGTTCTGACTTCTTCGTTTGATTGCTTCCAAAGAGTTGCCAACTGCGGATCAGAAAAACCATACTCTTTAGCTTTTTTAAGCATTGCCGGAATTTCTTCATTACCGGAAAACATGCCTACTTCAAGAGTAAACTTTTTAAGCTCGCCTTCAAAGCGGACAAGCTCTTCAAATTGATCTAAATACCAAGGATCAATTTTTGTTATTTCAAAGATTTCTTCTGTAGTGAAACCGCAAAGCATAGCATCGCGAATGGCAAAAATACGTTTTGAATTAGGTTTACGCAGGAGACCTATCAAAGTATCGCGTTCAATTGCAGGTTTTTCAAAGTTTTTACCGAAACCGGGCATCCCGACTTCTAAAGATCTAAGTCCCTTCTGCAACGCTTCTTTAAAGGTACGCCCGATTGCCATGGTCTCACCGACACTCTTCATAGCGGTGGTAAGATAATCTTCGGATCCGGGGAATTTTTCAAAAGTGAAACGAGGGATTTTAATTACGCAATAGTCAATGGTCGGTTCAAACGAAGCCATTGTCTCGCGGGTGATATCGTTTGGAATTTCATCAAGAGTATAACCGACTGCAAGTTTAGCTGCAATCTTGGCTATAGGAAATCCAGTTGCTTTGGAAGCAAGAGCAGAAGATCTTGAAACTCTGGGATTCATCTCGATGACTGCAAGCTCGCCATTTGCAGGATTAATTGCAAACTGCACATTAGATCCACCGGTTTCAACACCAATTTCACGCATGATAGCTAAAGAGGCATCCCTAAGAATCTGATATTCAACATCCGTAAGAGTCTGAGCAGGAGCAACAGTAATTGAATCTCCAGTATGAACACCCATCGGATCAATATTTTCAATGGAGCAAATAATTACGCAGTTATCTTTTGTATCGCGCATTACTTCCAGCTCGTATTCTTTCCATCCTAAAATGGATTCTTCGAGCATCACTTCACTTTGTAAACTTGCTGAAATTCCGCGCATGGCGATCTTTTCGAGATCTTCCATGTTATAAGCAACACCGCCACCGGTTCCACCCAAAGTAAAAGCAGGACGGATAATAATAGGAAAATTTATTTTCTTCCCCCAATAGCGGACGTCATCGATATTACGGGCAATACCGCTGAAAGGGACTTTGAGATTGATTTTTTCCATTGCCGCGCGGAATAATTCTCTACTTTCCGCTTTTTCGATAACATCTACGGATGCACCTATAAGTTCAACACCGTACTTTTCGAGAACTCCGGCTTCAGCAACTGCAAGGGCAGTATTTAAAGCGGTCTGACCTCCAAGAGTAGGAAGCAAAGCATCAGGTCTTTCTTTTTCAATAATTTTAGCAACCGTTTCCGGCTCAATCGGTTCAATATATGTACGATCGGCCAGATGAGGGTCGGTCATGATTGTTGCAGGATTAGAGTTTACAAGGATAACCTCATAACCTTCTTCTTTAAGTGCTTTAAGAGCCTGAGTTCCGGAATAGTCGAACTCACAGGCTTGACCGATTACAATCGGCCCTGAGCCGATTAGCATAATTTTCTTGATATCAGTGCGTTTAGGCATAAACTCCACCCAAATATTGGTTTGAGATATTATCTTTAGGACTTGTTAAGAGACAGGAATGCATAAAACATTCCCTGCAGATGAGCAAGTCTCTAATTTACGTCTTTTTTGATTTCAAACAGGCATAGGACATTGACAAACCGTCTAAATGAATTTAAATTTCATTTGCAATGAACATAATTCCAGACACAAAAAAACCAAGACCACTCTCCTGTTATAAGGAAAGCATGTCAGTAAGAGTTATAAGTTTAGAAGGAGGCAGATGCTTCTGTGGACGCCTGCTTTCAATGGGGATTATCCCCGGAACTATTATAAATGTACTTAGTAATTGTGGAAGGATGACCATCAGAATTCGCTCCTCTGAATACGCTCTCGGCAAAGAAATGGCTAAAAAAATCTTTGCAATCCCGATATGCGGATGCAGTGATTAAGTGAGAATATTATGGATTCAAATACCAAATGGAGATCCATTGAAATATTAGCTAATGACTCTTCCCGTTTTTCAGCAGATCTTCTCCAAATGAAGAAACTCCATGATCAGTTGCAACAGTCTCTAGGAGTTTGGTCTAACACTCAAGATACTGTTTCTACGATGAATTCACTTAAAAGTTACAAAGAATATATTGAAAGAACAGAAGGAAGACTTGTAAATATTATTATAGAAGGAGCTTCAGTTCCTTACGATCTTCCTGAAAAGAAAAAAGCATAACAACTTCTCCCGAACATATACCCTTCTCACAATATATCAAAAAATGACTGCAACTCCATCCTGCATAATTATTTTATATTATTTTTAAATAATCACTATTACCCAATTGCCTATTACTAAGTGTTCTGGCATTTTGCACTCATGAATACCCCTAACACACTAGAAGACCGGATTGAAATTTTGGAAACCAGTCTTGCAATGCAAGATAGGACAATTGAAGAAATGAACATCTTTATTATTGCTCAGCAGAATCAAATTTCAGAGCTTGAAAAGAAAATTGATATTCTTGCCGGGCAAATGAAAGATCTAAAAGATATGGCCGCAGCATCTGGCAATGTAGAAGATGCTCCACCACCACATTACAGCTGACTTTCAAGTTCATCAAAATCTTTTCATTCTAGAAATTTCTAGATCATAAAAAAGGCAGATCAAAAATGATCTGCCTTTTTATATTTGCATTACATAACATTAATTACTCTAGGAAACTTTACACCCGTTAGCAACACCGGCAGTAACAGTCAAAAGTTCCATCCCATCACCGTTTCGAACGGCCAAAATCATACCTTCTGACACCTCGCCACGTAGCTTACGAGGCTTAAGGTTGGTAACAACGACAACCTGCTTTCCTTCCAGCTCTTCAGGAGAGAAGAATTCTGCGAGTCCGGCAACAACCTGCCGAGGTTTGTCATCTCCAGTATCAATTTTAACTATCAATAATTTATCTGCATCAGGATGCTTGGAAACGGAAAGGACTGTTCCAATCCTCATATCAACTTTCTGAAAGTCAGGGAACTCAATCACACCCTCAACTTCAGTTTTAGTTTTTAACTCTTTGCTCTTTTTTGAAGCTTTAGCACTTTTTTTCTTTTCTACAGGAGGAGTTTTTTCAAACTCAACTCTTGGGAAAAGATTCGAAGACTTTGTTACTTCTGATCCATGTTCGAGCAGTCCCCAGACATCGACTTCACCTTGAAGATTAATTTTTTCAGGTCGGAAAGTGATTCCAAGCTCAGCTAACATTTTTTCACTGGCTTCGGGCATTACCGGCCACAAATGGACTGCAATCTTACGCATATTCTCTAAAAGAACATAGATTACAGTTCCAAGACGTGAAGTATTTTCTTCTTTATAAAGAGTCCAAGGTTGAGTCGTATCAATATACTTATTTAAACCACGAACAAGTTCCCAGAGAGCTTCTAAGCCTCTGGAAAATTTAGCATCCAAAAAGCACTGCTGAAAATCTGCCATACTGGTACGACCGATGCGTTTAATTTCGCAATCCTCTTCCCCTTCGTCACCTTCTGGAGGAACAAGCCCACCAAAATATTTATGAGTCATGGCTAGAGTTCTGCTGAAAAGATTCCCAAGGTCGTTCGCAAGGTCAGCGTTAAGGCGGGTAACAAGAGCTTCTTCTGAAAAGCTTGAATCATTACCAAAAACCATTTCACGCATAAGGAAATAACGAAATGCGTTAACTCCATATTTTTGTGCCATCTCAAGAGGTTCTACTACATTCCCGAGAGATTTGGACATCTTGGTATCTTTAATCAGCCAATACCCATGCACATTAAGGTTCTGATAAGGCTCAATTTCAGCGGCTTTAAGCATTGTCGGCCAGAAAATAGCGTGCGGTTTGAGAATGTCTTTGGCAACAAGATGGTTTGCTACCGGCCAGAATTTTTTAAATTTATCACCATCAGGATACTCAAGTGCGGTGATATAATTGATTAAAGCATCAAACCAAACATATGTAACAAAGTCTTTATCAAAGGGAAGTTCAATCCCCCACTCAAGACGGCTTTTTGGACGTGAAATACATAAATCTTCGAGCTCGCCTGATTTAAGAAGGCTTAACACTTCGTTACGATATCTTTCAGGACGGATAAAATCAGGATTGGCATTAATATGTCCGATAAGCCAATCTTGATATTTTGCCATTTTGAAGAAATAATTTTTTTCAGCAATATATTCAGGCACAGTTTCATGCTGAGGGCATTTGCCGTCAACAAGCTCTTTTTCGGTATAAAATCTTTCACAGCCAAAGCAATAATGACCGCCATATTCCCCGAAATAAATGTCGCCCTTATCATAAACTTTTTGCAGGACTTCTTTAACGCATTTAATATGGCGTTCTTCTGTAGTCCGAATAAAATCATCATTTTCAATTTGCAGATCAGGCCAAAGATTCCTGAACAAGGCGCTGATTTCGTCAACGTACTCGTTTGGAGTCTGTCCGCCTTTCTCTGCTGCTTGAACTATTTTATCACCGTGTTCATCAGTTCCGGTGAGGAAATAAGTTTCATCTCCCATTAACTTGTGAAACCTATTCATCGAGTCAGCAAGAATTGTCGTATAAGCATGACCAAGATGTGGCTTGGCATTAACGTAGTAGATGGGAGTTGTAATAAAAAACGAATCCAAAATCGATCTCTCCTGTTACGGTGACAAAAACAGCGCAATTAACAGCTTTAAATTCAGCGTGTTAAAAATTCCGCATTAAAATTAAGCTGGAAAAGACACTAGATATAAGACATGCAGCCGGATGAACATTAATACTTTCACCCGGCCGCAAATTATTCACTGCTTACGAGCTGAACGCCATATAGCCGACAACCCGAAGATAATCAATTCTAGAATTTTGTATTTTAATCTGACCCACCGGACGGCTTTTTCCTGCGTCTACGCCTTGACGGGCGACGATTCCTAGAAGACGGCTTCTTAACTTGCGATTCTGATTCAGGAGCCACTACAGGTTCTGTACGAACTTCTTCAGGCGCAACATCCTTAATTGTTTCGGGGCTATCACAACTTACAAAAGGACGCTTCTTTTTCTGCGGGCGAGGACGTTCCGGCCTAACTGGTTTAGGACGTTCGGGACGCTTAGTCTGCCCTGCCCCCGAAGATTTGCCAGATCCTGATCGCCCTCTATAATTATTCCGAACGCTAGGCTCACGGCTTTCAGAGTCTGAATCATCTTTCGGAAGTTCCTTTTTAGCAAGTTGGTCAGGTGAAGTCGCTTTTAAAACATCCGGCCACTCATCAAGACAAATTTCAATTTCATCTGCATTTTCCGGAAGAATTGTCACAGTATTACTGAAAAAATTCGTCCTTGTAACTTTAACATTACCGTGAGCAGTGTTGTAACGTTTGCCGATTTTAGGACAACGTTTGTGAAACTGCTCATAATTATCCTGCTCAAAAGACAGACAGCACAAGAGACGACCGCATATACCGGAAATCTTTGTCGGATTAAGAAAAAGATTCTGTTCTTTTGCCATACGGATCGTGACAGGCATAAATTTACGCATAAAGCGTCGACAACAACAGATCTGTCCGCAGTTACCGATGGCTCCAAGCATCTGAGTTTCATGCCGGACACCTATCTGCCTGAGTTCAATACGTGTTCTGTATTCTTTAACCAAATCTTTAACAAGCTCGCGAAAATCAATTCTTCCAGGAGCTGTAAAATAAAAAATCATCTTGCTGCGATCAAAGAAAACCTCAACATCAACAAGCTTCATTTCTAGTTTTTGACCGTCAATACACCCTTTACAATGTTTGAGTGCACTTCGCGATAGTTCCTTGTTCTCGGTATCGATAACAAGATCTTCCTCGCCAGCCAGTCTGTATATGGTTTTAACTGATTCTTCAGTTACATCTTCCGGCAAATCCTGCTGAACAACAAAGACTTTACCAAGTCCCATTCCCTGCTCAGTTTTAACAATTACCGAATGCCCTTCACGGACAACAAAAGGTCCGGAGGAAAAATAATATATTTGACCGAAGTCATTAAATTTAACACCTAAAATTTGAGACATTATTTAAGAACCTTATATAAATCGTCAATAATGACGGATAAAACTTAATTGGAATGGGTACAATAGACCACTTCCAAAGGAACTTCAATTCAGTTCTACACTTATAACATCTTTAAATAATACATAATAAAAAATTACGCAAAAAAAATCCGCAACTAAAGTTGCGGATTTATGGTTTTAACTTTAAAAAATCTACAAAATTAAATCTTACCCTTCAACCAGTTTATCTAGCCACTAAAACTATTCAGAGCTATATTGAGAAACCTAAATTTTTCATTTCTTTTATCAGCTTATCTTCTTCGATAGGCTTTACCAGATAAGATGTTGCCCCTCCAAGGAAAAAGGCATCATGCGTTTCCTTACGGTCATCAAGCATTGTAGTAACAATAACTTTCACCGCCTCCTTTATGTGAACATTAAAGTCTTTCTCAATAGCTCTAATCTCACGCAGAGCCTGCTGTCCGTCCATTTCCGGCATGACTAAGTCTAAACAAACTAAATCATATCCTTTCCCATCTTCTAAGGCCTGCTTAAAGGCACATACAGCCTCTTCACCATTAACAGCAATATCACATTGCGCGTAAGGTTTCATGATCTCATGCAACATATTGCGGCAGTAAAAATCATCGTCAACAATAAGCATTCGCATGCAGACGGACCTCCATTAAGGCTAGCTGAAATTAAAACGACTACTATTCACAAAAAATTTGTCACTTTTACATACAAAGATCAAGTTATATTAACAATCAAAAACACATAAATTAACAAACCTCAAGGATGAATATCAATTTTACCAAACTTATTCCATTTTACTGAGATCATACCTTTTTCAGAGGTTTTATATACTTTGACATGTCTCCTATGAAACTCCTGCTCGACCTTGTCCGCTACAAAATTATACCTGTTTAAAAAACCACACGCGGCAATAGCAAGTCTAGGATTTACTCTTTCATATAAATCAGGAGAAAAAGCTCCCGCACTGCCATGATGCGGTAAAACAAGCACCTCTGCAACCAGGTCATCATCATGATGAAGCAATGCCTTAATTCCCTTCTTTTCAATATCACCGGGAATACAAACAAGCCCTTTACCATTCCAAACCAATCTTAAAAAAAGTGAACAATCATTTCGTTTTCCATTAAAATCAGCGTACGGATGGAAAACCTGTAATGTCAACCCTGATTCCAACAGAATGACATCACCCCGTTCTAATTCTTCAGGAATCACTTTGTGTTTAGCAAACACTTTTTGAAACCTTTCACCTATAACACCGCTCGGCATATCCCCATTTGAATAAAAATGGTCAACATTAAATTTTTCAAGCAAATAAGCCAAACCACCTGAATGATCACGATCAGGATGAGAGAGAAAAATATTATCAACTTTCGGCAAATGCCCCCATGACAGCCATTGTCCAACAATAGCTCTGCCTACATCGAACGAGTCTCCAAAAGCACCGCCCCCGTCAACTACAGTCCGACTCCCCCTAGGCCCTGTAATAACGACACACTGCGATTGTCCGGTATCAAGAACATCCACCTTTACAAACTCAGGACCGATTCCTGGAAGCTCTCCGGCTTTATACATTCCGCCTACACGAACAGTTAAGAGCATAATGATTAGAAAAATAATTGCAAGCCTGATCTGCCGTTTTTTATTAACAAAAATGTAAAGCAATAAAATGAGATAATATATTATAAATTCTTCCCACTTAGGCCTATAAACCGCATATTCTGGTAAAAACCCAACAGAAACAGAAAGTTGCACAAGTGCAAACATTTTATCGAAACAGCTTGCGCCTAATAAAAATAACTTCTGTGAAACGGCTGTACTGACAAAAGACATGACAATACCGCCAACACCGCAAATCGGCATGAGAAAAAAACCTAAAAAAGGAATCCACAAAACATTAAAAATCAAATTTGGAATCAATACACCAAAATTCCAGATTGTAATCGGCAAAATTGCAATATTTGCGCACAAGCTGACCGCCAACACCGCCAACACAAAATAAACAACCTTGCCGATGAAAGTCTTTCCGGCAGGAAGAATCGCTTGGAAATATGGGAAAAAAACAGCTATCCCGCCAACAGCAAGCACGGAAAGCTGAAAACCGAGATCAAAAGCACTGAGCGGAGAAAATCCGAGTATAACAACTACGGCTAGAAATAGACCATCCAAGAGCACTCTGTCCCTGTTCACGAGCAACAATATTCCCCAGAACCCGAACATACACACTGCGCGCAAAAGAGACGGCGACAATTGTCCCAGCCATAAATAAAAAAGCACAAAAGGAGCAGCCAGAATAACAGCCAGCTTAACACGAGGAATTTTGAGATAAATTTGCGGAAAGAATAAGCCGATCAACCACGCCAGCGCAAAACCGATTGATGCCACAAACCCCACATGCAAACCAGAAAGAGCCAACAAATGCGAAATTCCGGCTCTGCGTATAAGCTCAACGGTATCCCGCGATAAAAAGAATCTGTCCCCGGTAAGCAGTGCCGGAAAAATTGCGCCACCTTGTGTTGCAGGAGAATTGCGGACAATTCTACTGCGTAAATCAGCACGCACTCTTTCCCAAAAATCAAGATTAACAGGGTGAAGCTCGGCGTTCTTAAGTTTTCCACGTGTATAAAACCGATAAAAAATATTTTTAGTTCTTTGATAAAAGTCGTAATCCCACACGCCTTCGTTCTTGAAGCCGTGAATAGGTTTAACTTTTATAAAAAAACTCACTTTCTGTCCCTTAACAGGAAAAACATCAGGATAAGCCCATGTCCAAATTAAATTACCATTGAGCTTTGTTACATCGTTAACTGTTTCGGAAATACTTGGGCCTGAAGTTTTATGCGAAGTGGTACAAATAACATTTTTAAGTAAAATCTTTAGTTTGTTACCAGGAGCACCCTTAATAGCTGAAATTTCAGCATCAACATAAACTTTTTTCTTATGCGCCATCCAGTCAGGCATACCTTCAGGAGGAGTCGGCAATACAGACGATGCATAAAAACTGCCCAGCGCAAACACAAGCACAAGCAGAACAATCGCACCCTTTTGAAGTTTAAATAAAAATAAAATTACGACATAAATTAAAAAAACTGCAACGCACGGAACCAGCCACTTAATTGATAATATCCCAAGAACAAAAGCCGGAACCAGCTTCTGCCAAAAAAGCAGGCCCGGGATTCCGGGCCTGCTTACTGAACATGATTTAAGATCACTTTTGCTCATAGTCTAATTTATAAAGACTACTCTTTCTCACGCCAAATTTTAGCCCCGACACCACAAAGTTTTTCCTCAAGGCGTTCGTACCCTCTGTCCAGATGATAGATACGCTGAATATCTGTTCTGCCAGTTGCGGCAAGAGCTGCGACAACAAGTGAGGCACTGGCACGCAGATCGGAAGCCATAACAGGAGCTCCGGCCAGACTTTCAACACCTCTGATCATAGCCGTGCGACCTTTAAGCTTAATATTTGCGCCCATTCTGAGAAGTTCCTGAACATGCATAAATCTATTTTCAAAGATTTTTTCTTCGATGGTACCAGCCCCTTTAGAGAGACACATCAAAGTCATCAGCTGAGCCTGCATATCGGTTGGGAATCCTGGAAAAGGCTGAGTTGTGATATCAACACCAGCCAGATCACCATTCCTACGCACAAGAACGCCACCTTTTTCTTCTTCGATCCACATACCCATTTCGCGCAGTTTATAAACCACGGCATCAAGTTCCTGAAATGGACAATCCTCAATAAGTAATTCTCCGTCAGTCATTGCTGCGGCAACCATGTAAGTTCCAGCCTCAATGCGGTCAGGCATTACTCTATAATCACACCCTTTAAGGGATGAGACACCATCAACTTCAATTACACTTGTTCCCTGTCCTGTGATTTTTGCTCCGCAAGCAATAAGGAAATTTGCAAGGTCTTCAACTTCAGGCTCACGCGCGGCATTTTCGATAGTAGAATGACCATCAGCAAGAGCAGCCGCCATAAGCACGTTTTCTGTTCCGCCCACAGTAGGAAAATCAAAATTAATATGCGCGCCCTTGAGATGAGCGCAACGTCCATGAATATAACCTGATTCCAGATCAAATTCCGCACCCATCTTTTCAAATGCGGATAGGTGTAAATCGACTGGACGCGCCCCTATAGCGCATCCGCCGGGCAGAGCCACCTTCGCCTCACCTTTTAGAGCCAGAAGCGGCCCAAGACACAACACAGAGGCACGCATGGTCTTAACCAGATCATACGGAGCCTCAACTTTTAGATCTTTAACGATACTTGTGACGTTATTTCCGTCAAAAGACGTTTCGCAACCCAGAATATCTAAAAGCTTAAGAGTTGTGTGAATATCTCTAAGGCGAGGCACATTGGTCAAATTAACCTGTCCTTCTGGCAGAAGACACGCAAGCAGAATCGGCAAAGCCGCATTTTTTGCACCACTTACGCGAATAGGACCTTTTAATGCTACTCCACCTTCAATTACTAATTTATCCATTGATATTTCCTTATTTTATATTTTTGCCGTCTGGCGAAGACTCTTATGCAATATTTTTCATTTTTTTTCAAAAACTTCTTGACGATTCTCCCGGGCTTCGATAGACACTGTTTCTCGACACGGTGGGTGTAGCTCAGTTGGTAGAGCACTTGGTTGTGGCCCAAGTGGCCGGGGGTTCAAATCCCCTCACTCACCCCAGCGAATAATCAAGGGATCAGATTTAAATCTGATCCCTTTTTTTGTGCGCAACAGCATTCCTAAAAAATTTCAAGAAATTTACTATAAAAGTTCAAATAAAAAAAAGGTGCTCAGCTAACAGCCGAACACCTTTAGTCATTTCTTAATCAATCCGTTTATTTATCTAAATCACACATTGCGATGCCGAGAGCTTCTGCAACGCCCTTTCCATAATCAGGATCAGCCTTCATACAATTGCCTATATGGCGAACTTTAATTTCTTTCGGAGCATCGCCCATAGCACGTGCAGTATTATCAAATAAAGCTTGTTGCTGTTCAGGATTCATAAGCCTGAACAACATACCTGGCTGTGAATAATAATCTTCATCTTCACGATGATTCCAATGGTCCACAGCTCCGTTGATATCAAGAGGCGGCTCAGAAAAGTCCGGCTGTTCTTCCCATTCGCCATAACTGTTAGGTTCATATCCCAAGGTACTGCCATGATTACCGTCGACACGCATAGTTCCGTCACGATGATAGCTGTGAAACGGGCAACGGGAGGCGTTTACAGGAATAAGGTGATGATTCACACCAAGCCGATAGCGTTGAGTGTCTCCGTAAGAAAACAAACGCCCTTGTAGCATTTTATCAGGTGAGAAACTTATGCCCGGAACAACATTTGCCGGATTGAATGCAGCCTGTTCCACTTCAGCAAAATAATTTTCAGGATTACGATTAAGTTCAAATTCACCGACTTCTATTAGCGGATAATCTTCATGAAACCAGACTTTGGTTAAATCGAACGGATTATGCTTATAGGTAGCGGCATCTTTTTCCGGCATGATCTGTACAAACAGCTTCCAACGTGGGAAATCCTTATTTTCTATACTCTCATAAAGATCACGCTGATTACTTTCACGGCACATGCCGATAACCTTTGCGGCCTCTTCGTCAGTTAGATTCTTAATGCCCTGCTGAGTGCGAAAATGGAATTTCACCCAATAGCGTTCATTTTCAGCATTAATAAAACTGAAAGTATGACTACCGAACCCATGCATATGGCGGAAGCTCATCGGAATACCGCGCTCGCTCATGGTAATTGTTACCTGATGCAATGCTTCAGGAAGTGAAGTCCAGAAATCCCAATTGTTTTTTGCGCTCCGCATATTCGTGCGGGGGTCACGTTTAACAACATGGTTAAGATCGGGGAATTTTAAAGGATCACGCAGAAAAAATACGGGAGTATTATTACCCACAAGGTCCCAGTTTCCTTCATCAGTATAAAATTTCATTGCAAAACCACGAATATCACGCTCTGCATCCGCCGCTCCGCGTTCACCTGCAACGGTTGAAAAACGCACAAACATATCTGTCTTTTTTCCGATTTCAGAAAAAATATTAGCACGAGTATATTTGGTGATGTCATGAGTTACAGTGAAAGTGCCGTATGCTCCTGAACCTTTAGCATGCATGCGTCGCTCAGGAATTACTTCTCTATCGAAATGAGCAAGTTTTTCAAGAAACCAGACATCCTGCAACAACATTGGACCGCGAGGGCCCGCTGTCATAGCATTTTGATTATCTGGAACAGGTGCACCGGAATTAGTAGTTAATTTTTCTTTCTTCTTCATGACTTACTCCTTGTTATTTTATTAAGAACTAATACTTATGGATAATGATTATCCAATAATAACGGTTAAAGTCAATTAGATTTTTAAAAAATTAAAAAAACTTATTTTTTACAGTTTGAACAAATTCCGAAAATATCAAATCGATGAGTTTCGACCTGAAAGTCTGAACTTTGTGCCATCTGACTGACGTAAGAATCGAAGTTATCGATTTCGAGATCTGTAATTGATCCGCACTTGGAACAAATCATGTGAGGATGGGAGTAAGGCTTGCGTCCATCATATCTACTGCCATCATCACCAAATTCAAGCTCAAGTATTTCACCTGATTCTTTCAGTAATTTTATGGTTTTATAGACAGTTGCAAGAGACGTAGTTGGAAAATTTCTCTTAATTTCAGAATGAATCTGCTCGACCGGAGGATGACTTTCGGTTTCCACAATAGCCTTAATAATAGCAACACGCTGAGGAGTCAGCCTGTTGCCACGGTTACGTAGATTGTCAAGAATGTCGTTTAGTCGTCTATCAGTATTCATCTTTCAGCCCTGTTTAGGTTATTAATAATTATTATCTATAAACACTATTTGGTCAAACTTTATATTAGAGCACCCCCCCTCCGCTAATACTAAATTTGCTAACGGAGGGGGTTTTATCTTTTTTTTATGAATACGTGAAGTTGAATTGAGACGGAGTTTTTACTTTAGCGGCGAAGTTTATTTCGCAGGGCGAAAGCGAATAAGGCGGCTTGGATGGTGATGAGCGAGACGGATACTCCTTTCCAGAAATACTGCAATCCTTCAAAACTAGCACTTTTAGGAAAGTTTACTTTAAGCAAAGGCATGTACCACATTGCATGTTTAACCCAATCCGCTCCATCTTTAAAACCTGTAAAAAAATTAATCATAAATGGTAGTGAAACAAGCACAACGAAAAGAACTCCGGCACGAAGAGGGTTCTCACCGTATCCGCTGATCCAGTAATAAATATTGAGATAAATTTTTGAGAACCAGTTTTTGCTTTTCGGAACATATTTATACTTAAGCTTGAATTTTTTATTTTGATTTTGAATAAGAAAACACGGAATAGCTAATGCTGTAGGAATTAGGACAATTAAAGGAAATAAAGGAGCAGTGCTCTCCAGCAACCCGCAACAAATTAAGAAGGCTATAAATGTGAGGAATGTTGTTATGATTGCAGGGAAAAAGAAGGCAGAATCCGCTTCTCTTTTTTTCATTTCCTTTTCTTTATAATGCCAAGCAGAAGTTTGTTCTTCATCCGCGTTCTCACGGGCGACTTTTTTCAGGCGGCGATAAATTTCTTCAAGAGTTGAATTTTTAGTTTCTAATTCATCCTGCTTAACTTCATCATAAACTAAATTAATGCCATCTTCGCCTTTGTCCCATTCACATTCTAAAAATTTAAATGATTCAATATTAGTCTCAGCAAAAAACATATTTGAAAGATTAGTAGCTTCAATTAAAATCTTCTCTTTAGAAATTGTTCCGGCAAATGATGTTTTACCGTTAAAAGAAACATTTCTAAAATATGTCCACTCTTTAAACAAAGCATGTTTGAATATTGCTTCTTTTAAAAATTTTGCTTTTTCAAAATTTGAATAATCATGAAAAATTGATCGAACAAACGAAACAGTTTCTTCAAATGTGACATTATCAAAATACGCAGGACCTTTAAATTCCATATTATCAAATGACATGTTATGAAAGATTGAATCATTAAATTTAATCTGCTTACGTGATTCTGAATCACCAAAATCTCCCCCCCCCCCGGAACTGGCTAGAAAGAAAAGAGGCAGAACCACGGAACTGGCTAGAATAAAAAGAGGCTGAACCACGGAACTGGCTAGAATAAAAATAGGCATCACCACGGAACTGGCTAGAATCAAAATAGGCATAACCACGGAACTGGCTAGAATCAAAACCGGCAGAACCACGGAACTGGCTAGAAGAAAAAGAGGCTGAACCACGGAACTGGCTAGAATAAAAATAGGCAGAACCACGGAACTGGCTAGAATAAAAAGAGGCTGAACCACGGAACTGGCTAGAAGAAAAAGAGGCATAACCACGGAACTGACTAGAATCAAAATAGGCATAACCACGGAACTGGCTAGAAAGAAAATTTATCGATGGTAAATATTTACCTTCTTCTCCATTAAATTCAATAAATGAAATATCTGCAAAGAAAATTGTCCCCGCAAAATTACAACGGGGATTCCAATTTACCCAATCCCACTTATCCCGCTCCTCATCCTCCCCAGCATCAATAACCCCCTGAATCCGAGCAAAAACCAACTCATTAAATTCTTCACCAGATATTAATTCAGGCTTTTCCCCAACGCCCTCAACATACTTCTCTACAAACTTACAATTAGCCGGAGCATGAAAAATACAATATTCTTTCCCGTCCCCATCAACATAAACGACATCATAATCAGCACACCAATTGTTATGCTTCGCCCCTATACAACACCCCATATATAAACCCCTGCCTAAATTATTATTCTTAAGATTAAAGGTTCATACACTATTAGACATAGACTAATCCAGAACGAAAACCGCACCAAACCACAAAAAAATCGGAACCAAGTTTAAACTTGATTCCGATCATATTAACCGTATAACAATTCACAAACAGCATAGACTGAAACTACACCTGCTTTCTAAGCCTGCGCTTATCCCCCACCCGCATGGTGAACTTTTCTTTATCCATAAACTCAAGCAGCGGGATGGCAAATTTTCTGGAGAGATTCGTAAGCTCTTTAAAATCGGGCGGCCCCATTTCTAAATTGTTTGCGAAGTAACCCTCAAGAATTGCTTTAAGTTTTTCAATTGCGGACGTAGCAAAATATAAACTGTCATTTATTCTGACGATCAGCCCTTCATCCTGTAAAAGTTTAAATACAGGCGCGGCCTCTTTAAATATCAGATCAAGCGGTTCAAGAATATCTTTAACGTTGGCAGGAGTCAGTCCGCCCTTTTCATAAGCATCAAGTAGGATACCGCGCAATTTCTGCTGGTCGGATGCCATTGAAACTTTATGCCCGGGCAAATGAATAATATCCTGAGCTACAATGATTTCTTCCTTTTTAGTCAACCTTTCAACTATGGAATGGAAAAGCTTGGCAGATAGCTTCTTGCCCCATGCTGAGCTGATTTCGCTTTTGGAGACTCCAGCTTTCATGGGTTCTTTTTTATGAAAATCTTCGAGATATTTTATGAAACCGCTTACAAGGTTTTCATAATGACCACCGAAAATAAAACTGCGTTCTTCTTTATCGAACAGGAATATTTTCTGCTGACCGCCTAATGACTGCAACATCTTTTCAAGGGGCTTGGATGCCACATCGGTCATAATGGAAAGTTCTTGAAAATTAAGTCCTGCGTCACCCGCAAGTTCAAGTTGAGTGAGAATCAAATCTTCTGGAGCAGCCTCAATCAGTGATTCTAAGCGCTTAACATCACCTGAGAACCGTTTAACCTTCCTTCCAAGAGGATTTATAATACTTCCCCCTGCAATGGTCCTCAGCGGAGAGAATGAGCGAATTACGATTCTATCGCCATAAACTCCGGTCATGGGCTGATCAAAACGAATCTGGCAGACTGCCCGTTCACCTTTGGAAAGTTTTTCTCGGTCCATAAAATAAACTTTCGCCATAGTTTCTTTTGAACCGTGGTGAAAATGAACTTCTTTACGATGCTTAAGTGATCTAGGTGAAGACGGAAGGCAGGTAATCTCAACATCCCATACTGTTGACGGAAAAAGCGTGTTCGGCCTGCCCAGCACTTCACCGCGTTCAATGTCATCGACTTCTACGCCATGCAGGTTAACCGCAGTTCTACGTCCGGCAGGAGCTTTTTCAACGCTTCCGCCATGCGATTGTAAACTGCGAACTTTCGTTTCGGTCATGGCAGGATAGATAATTATATCATCCCCCACTGAAAGTTGACCGGAAATGAGCGTGCCTGTCACTACAGTGCCGTGCCCTTTCATTGTAAAAACTCGATCTATAGGAAGCCTAGCAAGGTCGGTTCTTCTTTTAGAGGCAAAGTTGTCCATAAAATCCGCAAGCGCGATTTTAAGTTCATCAAGCCCTTGTCCGGTATGAGATGAAACTCCGTAAATCGGCCCCTCAGCTAAAAAGCTGGGGGCCAGAAATTCACGAACGTCTTCTTTAACAAGTTCAAGCCACTCTTCATCAACCATATCAACTTTGGTCAGCACCACAAAGCCACGCTCAATGCCAAGCAGAGTGCATATTTCCAAATGCTCACGGGTCTGAGGCATTACCCCTTCATCCGCAGCTATTACCAACAGAACAAAATCAATGCCTGCCGCTCCGGCAACCATATTTTTAACAAACTTCTCATGACCGGGAACATCAATAATACTGAGTTGACGATCACCGCCAAGATCAAGACTTGCAAAACCGAGTTCTATGGTGATGCCACGCTTTTTCTCTTCAGCGAGTCTGTCACAATCTGTTCCGGTAAGAGCCTTAATCAAGCTGGTCTTACCGTGATCAATATGGCCAGCTGTCCCCATAACTACAGGCATTTTAGCTCCTTAAAAAAGTACTGAAAGCCAGCTTGGTAGCATAAAGGTCAACTTTACTTGTCAGCTCAAAAGGGCTGTGCATAGAGAGAACCGGAGGCCCGAAATCAATAACATCCATTCCGTAAACAGCTAAGAACTTAGCAACAGTTCCGCCACCGCCGATGTCGACCTTACCTAGTTCAGCCATCTGCCATGGGACTTCTGCTTCGCCAAGAATATTACGCAACCAGCCCACATATTCGGCATGAGCATCATTTGCTCCGACCTTTCCTCTGTGTCCGGTAAATTTGCAGAAACACGGTCCATAACCGAGGTAAGCTGAATTAAGTTTTTCATGTACATCCTGATAGTCAGGATCAATGGCGGCATGTACGTCTGTTGAAAGAGCTTTACCCGCCATCATAATGCGGGAGAGCTTCATACCAGGTTCCCAAGCTTCAATGAGATCTTCCATGCAATATTCAAAGAAAAGGGATTTAGCTCCGGTTGAACCTTCGGAACCGATTTCTTCTTTATCATAGAACAACACAACCTGTGCATGTTCCGGCTCAGGTTCAGCAAGAAATGCTTCAAGAGCTAAAAATACGCAAGAACGGTCATCCTGTCCGTATCCACCTACCATAGACTTATCTAGTCCCACGTAGCGGGCAGGTCCGGCAGGTACGATGTGCATTTCAGAGCTGAAGAGATCCGCTTCGATAATGCCATACTTTTCGTTCAATATTTCAAGAATTTTGCGTTTAACGGATGGAGTAAAAGTTTCAGTGGTGTCGTCACCTTCTTCTTTAGTGAAAGAAAGAGAATGTCCCATAAGGATATTTAATTTTTCTGCTTCAAATGCATCAGTGACCTTTTTTTCAACCTGCTTGTAAGCAAGATGAGGCAGAAGATCTAAAATAGTAAGGACTGGATCGCTTGGATCTTCACCGATTACGATATTAATTTTTTCACCATTAGTTTTTACAACTAATCCGTGCAGAGCTAGCGGGCGTGCAAGCCATTGATACTTTCTAATTCCGCCGTAATAATGGGTTTTAGCCATGCCGAGACCGAGGTCGTCATAAAGAGGATGCTGTTTCAGATCAAGGCGTGGAGTATCTGCGTGAGCACCGACCAGCCTGAATCCATTGGAAAGAGTCTTTTTACCTTTGCGGGCAATAAAGATGGCCTTACCTTTAAATGAACGAAAGCAACTATCGGAACCGATGTAATCATCAAATCCGGCTTCAAGCAGAACTTCTTCTACATATTTGACAGTTTCACGCTCTGTTTTACAACGGCTGAGGAAATCAATGTAACGCGCCGCAAGATCATCCATGCCCTGCTGATGTTCTTCATCCTGGTATAATTCCCAGCAACTTTTAGTTTTATGTTCAAGCAATTTGTTCATATCTAATCCTTTTATTTATCGAGGTTAATGGCCTGTGCAATAGACTTGGCCGCCATATGATATTCAATTTGTGTAAGAGTCCTTGGATCAAGACAAAAGGTTTCATCTTCAATGCGCCCTACAAGCGGAGGTTCTGATGAAAGCAATCGTTCTTTAAGTTCCGACACAGACATATCGCCCTGCGGAACTACCGTTACCAGAAAAGTTTTTAAATCCTGCTCAGGAAATGCACCGCCTCCGACTCTGGAAACACCTTCCCGAACATCAATAGTAACGCTCTCGCCCAAAAGACTATCTAAAACACGGGAGAGAGACTGCGCTCTATGCTTAAGAGATTCCAGCTTTTCCATAATCATGCGTATGGTGGGGACTTCTAGCGCCGCTGTTTCTGGGTCCAAATAAAGCCGCAATGTAGCTTCCAGTGCAGCCAAAGTCATTTTATCAATTCTAACCACTCTGTTCAGCGGATTTTTTTTAATCATATCAATATATTTCTTTTTACCGACAATGATTCCGGCCTGCGGACCGCCAAGGACTTTATCACCGGAGAAGGAAACAACATCAACGCCTTCGGAAACTACTTCCTGAACGGTCGGTTCACGCATCAAGCCTAAACCTGCAAAATTTGTCAGATTACCGCTACCGAGATCTTCATAAACAGGCAGTTCGTGCTTAGTACCCAGTTCTACCAGCTCACCACCGGAAACTTCCTTAGTAAAGCCGATTACTCTGAAGTTTGAGGTATGTACTTTCATAAGCAGAGCGGTATCTTCATTGATAGCACTTTCGTAATCACGCAGGTGAGTTCTATTGGTAGCACCCACTTCGTGCAAAATAGCTCCGCTTTTGAGCATCACATCAGGAATACGAAATGACCCCCCAATTTCAACCAGCTGACCGCGTGAAACAACAGCCTCACGGCCCGCGGCAAGAGTTTCTAAAGTAATAAGAACTGCCGAAGCATTATTGTTCACAACCAGTGCTGATTCTGCGCCGGTAATATCGCAGATAAGCTTTTCTACATGGCTGTAACGACTGCCCCGTTCACCTGTTTTTAGATCGAATTCAAGATTTGAATACGCTCCGCAAGCTTCTGTAACAGCTTTCACAGCAGAATCTGCAAGTATCGAACGGCCGAGATTAGTATGAACAACCACGCCGGTACCGTTCAACACTCTACGAAAATGAGGACGCACGCCAACGCGAACATAACAGACTAAACGTGGAAAAAAGACATCAAGCGAAAGTTGATCCTCAGCTGTAATAATTCCTGATTTTATTTCTTCGCGGCACACATCAATAAATCCGTTAACCAGATCTCTAACAAGAGTACGGGGTACCCCGCTCAGTTCCCCTTCCTGCTCCAATCTGGTAAGTACCAAGTCCACTGACGGTAACAATTTAAAAAGATTAGACAATTATTACTCCTAAAATCTTTGGTAGCCAAAGCGACGTACATTACTGCTTTATTAAAAAACCCGGATACTTTGTATAAAAAGCTGAGAGCAAATACAAGGAACCGCATATTAGTACCATGCCGTCACCGGAAGACAGCAAAGATAACGCTTCATCAAAAGACTTTGCTGTTATCACCGTCGGCCCCAGCCGCTCTGTAAACTCTTCAGGTAAACAGGCTCTTTCATTTTCCGGAATACCGCAAGCGATGATCGGTCCTTCGGTCAATCCTAATAAGATGTCTTTCACAGGAGCTATATTCTTATCTTTCATGCAGGAAAACACAATCGCATCGAGCACAATTTTCGATCTTTTTAATTCATGCTCAAGAGCTTTAAATGCATGGAAATTATGCGCACCATCCAAAATATAAGTTCTATCAGCCTTGGCAATCTGCAATCTACCGGGGATAAAGGCTTTTTTAATTCCTTCTCGAACGTGAATTTCATTAAACTCCAGACCTTTTTTATCACAAAATAGAGTCCATGCGCATGCAGCTAAATGAGCATTCTGCATTTGGTGAACACCTGTTAACGTAGGTGATAAATTAGAAACTACGCTCATTTCCTCGGCAAGATGAAATTTAACCCCAAGCTGCGCGGCGCGAGAACGCAGAACATTCATAGCTTCATCTGTTTGTATAGATGTAACCGCAATGCCGCATCGTTGCATTGCATCAGCCTTATCAGCGGCAATAAGCTCAATTGTCGCGCCAAGTATTTTTTCATGATCAAGGCCGATGGGAGTAAATACCGTCATATCAGGATCAATGGTCGTGGTTGCGTCATAGCGTCCGCCCAGTCCTGCTTCCATTATCGCAAGATCAACCCCATGTTCTTTAAAAGCGACTAATGCCATGCAGGTAAGCAGTTCAAAATATGTCAGCCCGAGGTCAGGACCAATTTCCATTACCCTGTTCGCAAGATGACACCATTCATATTCTGACAGCATCTCACAATTAATAGTAAACCGCTCACGAGGGGTCACAAAATGCGGAGATGTAAAACTTCCTACTTTTAAACCGTACTCCATCGCAATATTTGTTAAATAAGTTGAGGTTGAACCTTTTCCATTAGTTCCAACTACATGGATAACAGGGAAACTTCCCTTTACCCCTAATTTACTGACAAATTCTTCCATTCTGTCTAGGCTTAAATCCATATGAAAAAGGCCCAGTTTATCCAAATAATCGCTAAACTCTAAAAAATTATTAAATTTCAAGATATCACCTTCATTTTTTACTTGACCAAATCTAAAAGCTCACATAAAAGAATCTTCTCTTGAGCGGCAGTAGCTCAGTTGGATAGAGCAACGGCCTTCTAAGCCGTTGGCCGAGAGTTCGAATCTTTCCTGCCGCACCACGATATTACAAAGGCTTACGACTTAAATGTTGTAAGCCTTTTTTTGCGTGGTTTAATCTTCCTCATATTAAAACGAATCCTTTATTCACAGATCAAAAAACAAAAAAAATATCCACACCTGAGAGATGCAACCTACATTGCAACTAAAATGAATTCAATATCCAAAATGACTGAAAATTCACACTTTATTAACATAGGAATAAAAAACTGAAAAAAATTATGCAAAAAAAAAAAAATATGCTTACAAATTAATGTGTCACATGTTAAGATGAAATTACTTAACAAGTATATCATTCCTTTTATTTTTTTCAGTCTGGGTAAACACTTAACATATATAAAGGATAAATTTTAGAACATTTAATCATTGAAACACAAAATACATTTAATTCTAATATGTTAAAAGAAATCAAGACAAACCACTTATTCAGGATGTTAAGCTCATAACTTCTCATATATTTATTTTTCTTAATATTAAACAACCTCTAAAGTTAAATTTACAAGGTCCGATAAGAAAAAATAAGAGGCTTCGGAACTAAATAATTTTTTTAAACAACGTTTAACTGTCTGGGGAGAAATTTTATGAAAAAGATTATTTTACTACTAACGTGTGCAGTCTTATTGTGTGCCAATATGGCTTTCGCTGAAAACGCCAACTTTCAGGCAACAATTACTTTGGCTCAACCATTCTCGATTGATAGTACAGCAAATGCTGACTTCGGTACCCTTTATACAACAGGCACAGCCGAAACAATCACAATGAACGTTGTCCCCATTGTACCTGTAACAGACACAACCTTAGTACTTGTAAGTCCTGGTGGTGCTTCTGAACCAACACTTACAACTGGACAGATTATCCGTGGAACATCTGCTCCAGAGGCGATAGTAGCCCAGACACCTGGGATTATTTATATTGTTGCAACACAAGCAAACGTTGATTTAGCTGTTTCTTTAGTAGGAACACCTAGTCTGGGCAAAGGTTTTTACTCAGGAACAGCTACCCCTATCACTGTTTCCGGTATCACAACTAACGTAACAGCTTTTAATAGCTTGGCCATTCCTGCATCTCAATTTGCAACACTTATGGTAGGACCAGTCCTTAGCGTACCAGCTGGTGTTGAAACAGGTACTTACACTGGAACTGTAACTGTCGATGTTACTGCGATTTAATTTCAAAACAATTAATAAAACAGCTATATTCGTTCTAACCATACTGGCATGGGTGAATATAGCTGTTTACCTATTGCTTTGCCCGAGTACGCTACACGCTGCCCCTCGCATATACGTTGCACAGAACTTAGAATTTGGCAGAGTTATTCCGCGCGCGAAAACATTAACAATAATTATTGATGCGTTAGGTTCAAAACTCCCTGCCTGTGCTCCTTCAAGTTCTTGTGATGTCAGCGGAGGCTATGCGGGCTGTCTTTATTTTTATGATTTTGGAGATGTGCATATTAGCTTAGACTTTCCGACTTCAGTTGACTTATATACTGAAGGAGGTTCAAAGGGAGCCACGTTACAACGCATGCACATGTTCAGTAATGTTGAAGCATTTGTTGAAGGAACTAGGCAAAAAGCATACTTAGGTGGAGAATTAATCACTGACTACAAGGCTTACGGACAGACTTTGTCAGGGACAGTGCATGTTGAAATTACAACCTACTAGATCGTATTGGAGAATATACGTTGCTTGCCATACTTAAAAAAACTTTCATATCATTTATTTTATTTTTTTCACTTGTTTCATCTGCATATGCCGTTAGCGGAATAATGATTGACCCTATGCGTGTTGAGCTTGCCGGTAATAACCGCTATGCTGTAGTTACTGTCTTTAACCAGTCCAAAAAAGAACCTGTCACATACAGTATATCGACCCTGCCGATGCGTATGAGAGAAGACGGTACACTTTATATTCCCAAAAAAATGACTAAGAGAGAAATGTTGGCTCAGTCCATGGTCAAATTTTCACCACGAACCTCCACAATACAACCAGGTGGAAAGCAAGTTGTGCGAGTAGTAATTCGCAAACCGCCTAATCTTCCTGAAGGTGAATATTTTACCTATATGAGAGTTGGTCCAATTTATGATACTGCTAAAAAAGATAAAAAACCTTCACCGTCTGATTTAAATACTGATGCTAGCGGTATTATTATTGATATGAAAGTCGGTATGCGTATACCGATTATGATTTATCAAGGCGAGCCCAAAGTTACGACAACCATCGATGGCCTGAAAGTAATCAAAGGAAAGACTGAAGATTCAATACAACTAAAATTAAAATGCAAAGGAAATCGCTCCAGCTATGTTGGAGTATCCATATATACCATGATAAATGGTGAAAAAAATATTATTGCCAGCAAGCCGAGAATTGTAACATATCTCCCGCAAGAAACCAGACTTGTTGTCTTACCTAAACTGGACAAATCTTTTAAAGGTGGAAAAGTTACGGTAGAACTAACAGACTTCAATGATCGCGATAAGAAAATTATTGACTCTAAAAGCTACATAATCAAATAGTTAAACGACTCCCCATAAGTTGATTTTATATTAAGCCCTGTGCATTAAATGCACAGGGCTTTTTTACGGCATATTTTTTGCATAATAAAAAAGCAGGCGGAAATATATAATAATTTAACAAAAAATTATATGCGTTATACAAATGTCACAAGATTGCTTATTAAGAGCGGAATAGGATTACTAGTAGTAGCTGGTTTAGCCCTACTAGCAATGCAAGCTCTTAACCGTGACAACCCGAGTCAAAATTCTGACAAAACTATTAAAGAGACTAAACGTCCAGATCCTTCATCTATTCGCACACCTATAGTTCCGCCTACTGTAGAAAAAGCTGTTCAACCACAAGCCTCTACCGAAACGGAATCTGGTCCAAAGTTAGATACTACCCCTGCGATAGGCATCGATCCAGATTCAGATTATGAGCTTGCAAAAGCAGCATTAAATAATGAAAAAAAAGATTCTAACCAAACACCTCAAAAGAAATCATCAAAACCCAGTACAACTGTAAATAGGAAAAAAAGTCCTGTCATTACTGCGCCAGTTCGTACACTTACGCGCCCAAAAAAGAAACAAACAGTCCATAAGACTCCTGTACACAAAGCAAAAAAAGAATCACCAATAGTTGTTCCTGCTGTTATTCCTGCTCCGATTGTTACGCAAAAAAATCCTGTTGATAGAGAACCGACGAAAGTCTCTGAACTGGATACTCCAATTTATGCAAACAAAAATTTATCCTACGAAAATCAATATGTAGCTGAAGGAGATATTATATTTGATGTCTATTTACGTCGTCAATTGGTCTATCGTGGATTATTTTGCCAAGGACGAGAAGGCAATCTTTTTGTGCCCATGAGTGAACTCTTTAATATTTTAGGATTTGCTATTGAAGTTACTCCACAAGGAGCTGAAGGCTGGTTTATAAAAGAAAAAAGAAAATTTTCATTTTCTTTAAGCACAGGTGAAACCATTTCGAATGGAAAGCCTTATATTCTGCCACTAGATAAGTTTTTCTACTTTGAAGGCGACATTTATATGGAAATAGAACAATTCAACAATCTTTTTCCTGTAGAAATGAAACCTGATTTTCAAAATTTAATATTATGGATTACGCCTCAAGAAAGACTCCCCAAAGAGCTTATGAAAATGCGTCAAGATGAGAGAAGACTTTATCAAGCAAAAAATGGGTTACGCTATCCCCTGCGCGATCTTGACTATGCTTCTATTGCTCCACCGCGTCTGGACGCAAAAACGAGCGTAAGTTACCAAGATAAAAACGAAAAGCAATCAACAAAGACTTCTGCTACAGGTCTCTATCGTGGGGATCTGTTTTATATGTCCAGCTCGCTTTACGGATCAGTTTCTTATGACCAGACTGACGACAAATCAAAATTTGATTTACATGATTTTTCATTAACAGCAGAGCGACTTTTTTTAGATAACCCATATATAGAAAGACTAACCATAGGTGATATTATTCCAGCATCTACACCTATGGGTTCATCAGGAAGCCTTCAACGCGGTATAAGAGTTTCAAACATAAACCCCATGAGTTCGTCTACAAGCGACACTAAAACATTTGCAGGCAAGGGAATTCCTGGATGGGATGTGGAGCTGTACAGAAACAATCAACTGATTGGTTTCCAAACAATTGATGTTTCCGGTAATTACTTATTTGAAGATGTCATTCTTAATTACGGTGTTAACAGATTTAAACTTATTTTATACGGAACTGAGGGACAACAAGAAACCAGAGAAGAAGTTATAACAATTGGATCTCCTCTTGCTTTAGGTGAAGTTCAATACGACTCTTCTTTTTCACAGCAGGGTGTTGGCATTTTTGATGAAGATATAAGCAAAGTTGACGACACAAATTCAGATTTAAAAGGCACAACACTTGTCAAAACCGGTGTAAATATCGGAATAGGAAACGGCCTAGGTGCGCGCGCAGGGCTGACAATGGATACTTTTAGCGGCACAGAAAGAACAGTAGGATCTGTAGGTTTAAGCGGTGGATACGATGTTTTTCTTGGACAGATTGATCTTGGGTACTCCACACTAGACTCTACGCAACTTAAAGCTACAGTTCGTGGGCAACTTGAAGGCGGGCAAAGTCTTAATATGGGAGCAACATATCAATTTTCTGATAAATACATGGAAAGTAGCACTAAAAACAATTTGCAATTTGGACTTTCTGACACCACAAATTTTACTGACTATTTAAGAATGTCTTACAGCGCTAATATTGCTCGGACAACTCAACATACAGGCTATGATAAAGATTCAATATATTATGATCTTAGCGGATCTTTAAACTTTTTTTCAGATATCGGACATTTTAGTTCTAATATTGGCGGAAGATTATACGAAAACAAAGCTTCTACTGAAGAACCAAACATGTACGGTTCTTTTGCATTTTATAGAGGCTTTAAAGCTGGCAGTGTTCGTGCCAATGCAGAATTCGGAGTAAGCGATTCAGACGACTCATATTTAAAAACACTAAGTACTACTGGCAATTTGCGTGTAGCCCCAAAAATAAACACATCTGTAACTGTAAGCAAATATCTTACAGGAGAAGAACTCCTTTCTGTAGGGAACACTTGGAGTTATACTCTTGGGAAAATGTCACCGTATATACAAGGAACATGGTATAACGACGACTCATATTTCCTATATGCCGGTGTTTCTCTAAGTGTTGACTTTAATCCTTTGACATATTTACCGCAACTGTCTGAAGGAGGGGCTAGTTCAGGCGGGGCTGCATGTTTGGTATACAACGATAAAAATTATAATAATATTTTTGATAGCGGAGATGAACCTCTTGAAGATATAAGTCTCAAAGCATATCAATCAAATAAACATACTATCACAGATGAAAACGGCAGAGCTTTCCTGTATCAGCTTCCTCCTTTGCATAGCACTGACATATCTGTAGATGAAGACATGCTTAAAGACATACGCCTTGCCCCTAAGGGCGGAATTGCAATAACACCTCGCGAAGGCAAAGTTTACAACCTTGAGTTTCCCTTGCATGTATGTGGTGAAATAGATGGATATGCTTACCGTATTGTTGATGATAAAACCAAAGGAAGAAGTCAGGTCCCAATTCAGCTTCTTGATAAAGATAACAAAGTAATTGATCATGCCTGGACCGAGCAAGACGGTTTCTTTGCCATAGCTAAAATACTTCCTGGACGTTATAAATTACGTATAGATCCTGAATACTTAAAAAAGAAATCACACCCTAAAACAACTCTTTCCGGAACAACTGTAGAAAATATTGAAATAAATAAAGATGGAAACATAGTTTCAGATGCTTTTCTTCTTTTTGGAGAAAATAAAGTTATTGCATTGTTGAAAGATAAATTCACTGCAAAGCTTAAAATGGGCGATGATGCCCAAAAATTCTTTGACTATACAGATCTTGATACACCTCAAGAAACTAGTGTAATGACGACTGAATCTAGAATTTCCAATTTGCTGACTCAGATAAATGAAGGCAATGCTGAAGATCTTGATACTGAAACAGCAGCTGACAGCACAAATACAAATACAGTTACCGCCAGCACAGCTCCAGCAACACAAGAAACTGTCAACAATAAAGATCCTCTTACCAATTATGCACTAATTGTAGATGTCTTTGCTACTGCGAAAAGCGCACAGCATGCTATTTCACATTATGAAAAGATCTATTCCGAAAAGCTAAAAGGATATTCCTTATCTTATCAGAAGGAAGGAGCTGGATACAGTGTTATTCTTGCAGGAGTAAACAACAAAAGCGAAATTCTTGCTATGGCCAATCTATTCATGTGCACCCCACAACTCGTTAAAATAGATGACAATAATTAATCAGTATCTTTACTAATTAATTATTATAAACGCCCGTCACAATATTGCATGCCTACAAATTTATTTTACAGCACAACACGCCACTAAACCTTAATCCCAGCTATGCGTTTAAAAAACACTTCATAGACTGTTTAACTATAGTGTCAGTTACGACTACGAACTGTACCCAAAACTAAATTTGCAACTAGACTATTCTTTCTTATGCCTGGCATGCTTTTTAAGCTTCCGGGAAGGCTCAACTTTTTCTTTATATTTAACAGTCTTTTTATGCTTTTCTTTTTTTTTATGCACCTCTACTTTCTTATGTTTCTCAATTTTCTTACGCACCTCTACTTTCTTATGTTTCTCAATTTTCTTACGTACCTTAACTTTCTCATGTTTTATATGAGTTGCAACAAGGGAATGCTTTTTAGTTAATACACTAATCTTAATGTGGCCTAAAAAAACATCTTTTGCTGTTCGATCATGCTTCCAACCATTTCGTGTATAAACGCGACAAAGAGGAGCCCGATGAGACGTCCTTGCATACCTTGAAAACAATACTTTAGCGGGCGCATGAGATTTCACAGTCACAACAATAACTTTATCGAGCGTAGCTATATTACAGAGCACATCACCAGAGGAAGAGATACTTCTTTCTATCTCTTTCATAGCTCGGAATGGATCTCTATTTTTTAAATCAAAAAGCAAAACATAATCATACTTTTTAGAGTGGACACTATTTCCAACAACAAATTTCAAATCATGAAACTTGATTACACCGTAATTTTTACTTGCAAAAACTACTGAGCTACTTAGCACCAGTGTAAAAAAAAGGACAAAAGTGATCATAAAAAATTGCGATCTTCGAAACATAAAATATTATCCCCATAAGCCTTTTGCTCTAAATAAATTCAAAATAGAGTTAGAACTACCAACTTTTTTAAAAATTTAAGTTAAAATAGTACAAAACCTTCTAAATAAGATTATAGCCATTTATAAAATAATTTTAATCCGCTATCCGAATGAATATTTTAAGAATTAACACACTTACATTATTTAAAAAAACACAATTCTTGTGACTAGCTATATATACACAATCTTTCAAATAAATATTTATAAAAATAGGTATAATTTTATAAACCACAACGATGAAAGATGACTAACATGCTGAAACATTCACATAAAAAATCCTGTATAAAAAAGGGTCCTTATGGCCCACTTCAAATTATATTATTTTTTTATCTTCATACGTTTTATACTGAGAGCCACATCTTTCCAACGTTCTTTTTCGACACGATCAGCACTCTTTTCGCTACGTGCGGAAACATACTCCATTTCACGTCTCATCTTTCGGTAGCATTCCAGTCAACTTAGAGTTAGTTCTCGTTTTCAACAGCATTAAGAACCGCACATCCCGGCTTGCGGCATGTGTATCAGCTCATGTGTCGTTGTTGTGTGACGTCCCTTGCCGACACTTTCACTCACAGCAGCCGTAACTCGAATATCTCTGCCATAAAGTAGATTCGCCAATGTGGATTTACCGGCACCGGAAGAACCGAGCATGGCAACAGTCTGTCCACACCTAAGATAGCCATGAAGTTAGGTAGTGCCGCTTCCATCCATCATGGATGGTCAAAACGACAGGGACACCGAAAACGATGCACATATTTCAATATTTACAGAGAAACTATTCTGATATAAATTAAGCACTATATTTTAAACAATTTGAAAATATAGATTAAGTATTTTCACAAAAACACATCTTAATTATTACAATATGCATAAGTATTTTAATACGTTAATTACAATTTTAATTTTATCAGTATCATCAATTCAGGCACACGCCGATACACCTGAAACAGAAACCGACATGGTCGTCAAACATGCCTCTGACAAGGAAGTATCTCCTATCAAAAGTACAATGATCGAACAGGAAAAACCGCTTGCCGATATCAAAATATCAGACGGAATCAGTGCCGGAATCATAACTGAACGAGAAGATGGCATGATTGATAACAACCATCGTGTTCCTGCCAAAAAGAAGGGAACTGAAGCAGGAGTTGGAATAAGCCTTAGTTTTTAAAAACAGCCGAAAACTCTATAAAATCCCGCCACAAGACTGCCTGACGACTAATTTACTCTCAAGCACAACCTTGCGAGTTGGACGCTCAGGATCGACGATGCGTTTAAGAAGCATCTCACACGCTGTTTGCCCTATAGAATATGTGGGTTGTTTAACTACAGTTATTGCTGGGCGCGTCATGGAACTCCACGGAGTTTCATCAAAGCTTGCAAACGCTACAGATTCTGGAACAGGCAATTCCTTATCACGAATCGCCCTGAAAGCCCCTGCCCCAAGTAGACCGTTACTGGTAATTACTGCTTCGGGCGGTTCATCCATTTCAAGCAATCTGCTCACAACTTCATGCGCAGCCTCTTCTTTTGCAGGCATACTTATTATCATTTTTTCATCAACGGGTAGCCCTGCTTTTTTCATAACATGTTCAAAACCTGCCCTCCGCTGTTGCCCTGTTGCACTGCTTTCCCCAAAAAGCCCAACAATACGTTTATAACCGTGAGACAACATATGCTTAGTTAAATCTTGTGCAGCCTGATTATTGTCTATGAGAACCATATCTACGGAATAATCACTGACCAGCCTATCGATAACAACCATAGGAAACGAACCGAATTTCTTTACCGCAAAGTGTTCGGAAAGACTCAACGTGGGAGCCAAAATAACTCCGGCTGCGTTTTCACTTTGCATCATTTCAAGATACATTTGTTCCTTAGCTGGATCTTCGTCAGTGTTGCACAAAATCACACTGTAATCATTCGCCTGCGCAACGTCCTCAACCGCACGGGTTACTGACGCAAAAAAAGGACTTTGTATATCGGCAACAATTAATCCTATAAAAGAAGATTGCTTTGAACGCAGTCTTTGAGCGGCACGGTTGGGCCTGTAATTCAAACGCTCAACAACATCCATCACCTGCTTTCGCAGCTCAGGTCTAACATTTGGTTTATTTCCCAATACTCTGGAAACTGTGGCTGTCGAGACTCCGGCAGCTTCTGCAATATCTTTAAGTTTCATATTTTCCTCACACTTTATTACCTATAAAATGTAAACGATTTCAACATTACTATCAATAGCAATCAATTCTCAGCTTAATATTTTTATATATATCAACAACATTAACGGTTATAATTATTCATTAATTAAAAGAGCTGAATCGGTTTTATATTAAATTTGGAAAATAACTTTTCTTATGTCATTATATAGTATTGAAGCTAAATAAGCACCCCTCTTGACGCGTTATTTGTAATCGATTACAAAATAAATTCATATGACAAACTTATCCTTGAGGAGGCAATCCATGATTGACTTAAATGAAAGGAATATTGTCCTTGGAGGACAAGCTTCTGGAAAAATTGAAGCCATTGAATTGGTCGGAAACATACTGGTTCGCGAAGGTTTTATTGCCTCGGAATATATCGAAAGTATGAAACGACGTGAATCTGTTGCCAATACTTTTTTAGGTAACGGAATTTCCATTCCGCATGGATTGCCGGAAAACAGAGATAAAATAAACAAAACAGGAATTGCTGTTCTTCAAATTCCTGAAGGCGTAACTTGGAACTCCGGTGAAATAGTACACTTAGTTGTCGGCATTGCCGCCAAATCGGATGAGCATATTGAAGTTTTAACCAATCTGACAAATGTACTGGATGATTCTGAAACAGCTGGAAAACTAGCCAAAACAAAAGACGTTACTGAAATTATTGATGCACTTAAGGGAAATTCAACCACCACCAAACGTCCAGCACCGACATTAGACACCTCAGATTTCGATGTTTCATTAGATGTCACGATTACAGGAGAACATGGACTGCATGCGCGCCCTGCCACACATTTGGTTAATATCGCAAAAAAATTCGAGTCAGAAATAGTAGTTGAGTTCGACGGACGCTCAGGCAACGGTAAAAGTCTTGCTTCCCTGCTTAAACTGGGCGTTTCCGGCGGTAAAACCATCCGTATTCATGGTAGAGGCCCTGACTCCAGCTCTGCTTTAGCCTCCCTAAAGGAGGCTATAGACGAAGGTCTCGGTGAAGAAGCAGAAAAAAATATACTTCCCCAGATAGAACACGGCTGGGTTCCAGAATCTGTCAAACAGGTTATCCCCGGTTGCACCGCATCTCCTGGAATAGCAACAGGAATAGTACATCAATTCACTCACAACCGTATTGTGGTTGAAGCAATAGCAAAAGATCCGGAACACGAATCGCATGAATTAGGTCAGGCTATTGCAGCGGCACGCCGCAACATTCGCCTTTTATATGAAGAAGTCAGGGCTAAATCAGGTGAACCGGGAGCGGCAATTTTCAGAGCCCATGAAGCCTTTCTTGAAGATCCTGAAATGTTGGCTGAAACAGAAGCGTTAATCCGACAAGGCAAAAGTGCCGGATATGCTTGGCGACAAGTAATTGATGAGCGCGTCCGCGTCATGGAACAACATGATGATGAACTACTGGCAGCCCGTGCTATGGATCTCAGAGATGTTGGACGACGGGTATTACGCCATCTTGCAGGAGTTGTTCAGGATGCACCATTCAAGCCCAGTGAACCAGTTATTCTCATTGCAGAAGATCTTACCCCTTCAGACACAGCGCAATTAGACCCTGCCATGATCCTTGGGTTCTGCACATCCGGAGGCGGACCGACTTCACATTCTGCTATTATCGCTCGCTCTCTTGGTATTCCAGCCATAGTAGCAGCAGGTCCAAGTCTTTTGGAAGTAGCTGACAACACCATGGTCATCCTCGATGGAGACACCGGGAATTTATATATTGAACCGAGTCAATCTGACATCAATGCTGCAAATAAAGTTAAAATGCATCTGGAAGAATTGCGTGGTGATGAACATAGAACCCGCTTCGAACCAGCCCTTACTCTTGATGGAAAACGTGTAGAAGTCGTAGCAAATATTGGAAAAGCCAGCGAAGCCGAAAATGCAGTTAATGCCGGAGGAGAAGGCATCGGCCTTATGCGTACTGAATTTTTATTTCTGGAAAGAGAAACTCCGCCTGACGAAGAGGAACAATTCCAAAGCTACAAAACGATGGTGACGGCCCTCAACGGTTTACCCATTATAATTCGTACTCTGGATATCGGAGGAGACAAAGAAGTCTCATATCTTAACCTGCCACATGAGGAGAACCCTTTCCTTGGAGAACGCGGTATCCGCTTATGTCTTAACTGGCCTGAACTTTTTCTAACTCAGTTACGCGCAATATACAGAGCATCCAAATACGGACCAATCAGAATAATGTTCCCCATGATTGCCACCCTTGATGAACTGGAAGCAGCAAAACGGTTGGCTGAAAAAGCCCGCATTGAAGTCGATGCAAAACCAGTAGAAATTGGAATAATGGTGGAAGTTCCATCAGTAGTATCAATGGCTCGTGAATTTGCGCAAGAGGTCGATTTCTTCTCAATCGGAACAAATGACTTAACGCAATATGTTATGGCTATTGATAGAGGCCACCCAACTTTAGCTGGAAAAGCAGACAGCTTACACCCCGCCATACTACGCATGATCGAGCATGTTGTTAAAGAAGCTAGCAGAGCAGGTATTTGGACAGGTGTTTGCGGCGGGCTGGCCGGAGAACCGCTTGGAGCTACAATTCTAGCCGGGCTGGGCGTTAAAGAACTCAGTATGGTTATCCCCAGCATTGCCGCGGTTAAAGCACGCATTCGCTCAATCAGCCTGAAACAAGCCAGTGAACTGGCACAAAAAGCTTTGAACTGCCGTGATAACAAGCAGGTTCGAGCACTCATTCTGCCATAACAGGGAGCTGGAATGACTAAAAACAAGCATATAGTAACTGTAACTATGAACCCGGCTGTAGATCTGGCCTGCTCGGTACCGGACTTTACAGCAGGCAAGGTCAACCGTGCCACGGGATATCAAATGAACGCCGCAGGAAAAGGAGTGAACATAGCAGTTCTGCTGCGAAAATTTAACTTACCGATGACTGCAACAGGTTTTCTCGGCATAGACAATGCCCATATATTCGAAAAACTTTTTCAGAATCAGAATATTATTGATGAATTTGTGAGGGTTCCTGGAGAAACTCGTACCGGAATAAAAATTCTGGACCCAAACGCCAAAGCCACCACGGACATTAATTTACCTGGGTTAGTCCCAACTACAGAACATATAAATATATTACTTCAAACAGTAGAACGTTTAGCAAAAGCTGTCGCCATGGTAATTATTGGCGGAAGTTTACCTGCGACTGTTGATCCAGGTATCATCAGTGAACTTGTGACTGTAATAAAAGCTAATGGCGCCAAAGCCATTGTAGACACTAGCGGTTCAGCTTTGAGAAACGCCGTCAAGGCTTTACCTTATTTAATTAAACCTAACGACGATGAACTAGCTGAAATTGTTGGACACCCCTTACACAAATTAGACGAAATCATAACTGATGCACGGAAAATGAATAAATCAGGCATAGAAACTGTTATTGTTTCACTCGGTTCTCGCGGGGCCTTATTCATCAAAAAAGACGAAGAACTCTTTGCAAAACCGCCAAAAGTTGAAGTTGTCAGCACAGTGGGAGCCGGAGATGCTATGATCGGAGGAATGGTGGCTGGAATGGCACTTGGTTTGTCATTCAAAGAGCAGGTCCGCCTTGCAACATCTCTTTCTGCCGCCACAGTGGCTCAGGCCGGTCCAAGTTTAGATAAGTTAGAGAACGCAAAGGAACTGGAAGACCTAATTGCGATTGAACATATCAACATAGAAGGGGGTATTTCATGTCAAAAATTGTAGCTGTTACGGCATGTCCAACAGGTGTAGCCCACACAATAATGGCTGCCGAGGCTTTAAAAAAAGTCGGCGCCAGCATGGGCCATCAGGTGGAAGTAGAAACGCAAGGAGCGGAAGGCGCAAAAGACGTTCTGTCTCAGGAAACCATTAACGCGGCTGATGTGGTCATAATTGCGGCAGATATTCACGTTAATCCGGTAAGATTCCAAGGGAAGGCACTGTACGCTGTAACCACCAGTGAAGCTATCCGTAACACTAAAGCTATCATCGAAGCGGCCCTCGGCGAAGCTGATGAAATGGCAAAACCTATCTCAGCAAAAGACACTTCAAGCGAAAATAAATTTATTATCGGCGTAACCTCCTGCCCAACAGGCATAGCTCACACTTTTATGGCAGCCGAAGCACTACGTAAGACTGGAGTGGCTCTTGGATATGAAGTTAAAATTGAAACTCAAGGTTCAGTTGGGTCCAAGAATGTCCTGACTGATGAGGATATAGCACGGGCAGATGCCGTAGTAATTGCAGCCGACGCATTCGTAGATCCAAAACGGTTTGATGGTAAACCACTATATGAGACATCAACGAAAGAAGCACTTCATGATGCAAAAAGTGTTATAAAGTCAGCTCTTGCAGCAAAACCGACAGTAAAAAAAGGATTAGGTGAGCAAGTTGCGGAGATTAAGAAGGATCGTTCCGCAGCCACCTCCGGCCCATATCGTCATTTAATGACAGGCGTTTCATACATGCTGCCTGTAGTTGTTGCCGGTGGTCTTATGATCGCTCTGGCCTTTGCTTTCGGCGGTATTTACGCCGGAGACCAAACCGGCACTCTCGGATGGGCATTGATGCAGATTGGTGGGACCGGAGCTTTCTCTCTTTTTGTCCCTGTATTCAGTGCATTTATTGCCTACTCCATTGCCCAGCGCCCTGGTATTACGGCAGGTATCGTAGGCGGCTTGCTCGCGACCAATGTGGGAGCAGGTTTTCTGGGAGGTATCGTTGCCGGTTTCATGGCAGGTTATCTAACCAAGTTTCTAAATGACAAAATTAAACTTCCGCAGCATCTTGATGGACTCAAACCTGTTCTTATATTGCCTTTCCTCTCAACACTGGTTGTAGGGTTGATGATGATATATGTCATCGGACCACCTGTTAAAATTGCGCTCACATCACTCTCCGCATGGCTTCAAAGTATGCAAAGTTCAAGCGCATTGGCCCTCGGCCTATTACTTGGCGCAATGATGGCCTTTGATATGGGAGGCCCAGTAAACAAGGCAGCTTACACATTTGGCGTTGGTTTATTATCTGCCAAGATATACGCCCCTATGGCCGCAGTTATGGCAGCAGGTATGACGCCTCCGCTAGGCCTGGCACTTGCTGCAACATTCTTTAAAAGCCGCTTCACAAAAGAAGAACATGAAGCAAGTAAGGCAGCATTTATTCTTGGAATATCTTTCATAACAGAAGGCGCAATCCCATTTGCTGCCAGAGACCCTTTTAGAGTCATACCATGTATTATGTTAGGATCGGCTGTTACAGGAGCCATTTCCATGGTTATGAAATGCACCTTAATGGTCCCGCACGGAGGAATATTTGTTCTTCCTATTCCACATGCGGTAACCAACATTTTAGCCTACGCCATAGCAATAGTAATCGGAACTCTAATCACTGCCGGAGCACTCTTTATTGTAAAGCGTCCGCTAAAGCAAATTACTGACTAACACTCTAATATATTTAAATAAAAAGCCTCCGTAAATTTTTATGGAGGCTTTTTCTATTCAAGTAAAAGAAAGAAACAATCTATTTCAAATTTTTACCAATATATCTTTTTCTAGTTGCAATTTAGCTTGTTAATCCAAAATCTTTCGCAACTCAAAATAACGGGGATTACTTTCAAGGCTTTTTTTCATATCTTGGTGAATAGCTTCACTATTTTCCTCATTCAGCAGAACATTTTCATAATAATCTTTATGCGAATTAATTCCATGATCTGACAAAGCTTTTTGAAAGCAGCTATGTACCATATTATCATACTCAAGAATCTCGCGCTTATACTTTTCTTGAAATGCCCATTGTTCGTGTTCTCTGCGAGACATTGGATCATTTTCAGTAAAATTATCTAAGATAGCTCTATCTTCATTACTTAATACGTCATCCTTAGTTAATTCACCAGCTAATTTCCAATAAGCAGTATTTATTTCAAGAGATAACAATGTTTTTTCTGGTATAAATTCACTATACCATTTGGGTAATGCTAATGACTCAAGGGAATCTTCCCCATTTGAATTAGAAGAAGAGACATTCTTATCAACTTTTTTAGTTTCCTGTTCATCTCTAGAGATATCCATCGCACTTTCAAACCCGTTTGTATCACTAGTTGATTTGGTTGATATAGATTTTGAGGGATAAGAATTTTGTATAAATTGCGCTGCTTGAACATTTTCAGCATTCATATTTTTACTCCTTAAGGAAATTATTTCCGCTATTATTGATTGGCTGAAATTATGCAACCCCCGTTCCTTTTATGTTGCTAATAACAATATCTATAAATAATATTTAATATGATTTTCACCCCAAATAATACTTGCCACCGCCACCGCACCTTCATATGGTCTGTCCCTTGGAAACGTATCTTATAAATATAGCCCATCTCACACGGCCAAACATTAATTATGAAAAAGATTCTCACCACCTGCCCCTATTGCGGCACCGGATGTAATTTTCACCTTCAAGTAGAGAACGATCAAATTATCGGAGTTACACCTGCAAATGGTAATTCCGTTAACAATGGAAGTTTATGCGCCAAAGGTCATTTCGGATTTGACTTCGTGCGCCACCCTCATCGTTTAACCTCCCCGCTTGTCCGTAAAAACGGTGTATTAGTCGAAACCGACTGGGACGAAGCTTTTGCTGTTATCAGCAACCGTTTCAAATCTTTTAAAAAAGATTTTGGTCCGGATTCAATTGCCGGATTCAGCTCAGCTCGTTGCACCAATGAAGAAAATTATCTTATGCAAAAATTTATGCGCGCAGCTATCGGCACCAATAATGTCGACCACTGCGCGAGGCTCTGACACGCCCCAACTGTAGCCGGTCTGGCTGCGGCATTTGGAAGCGGAGCAATGACTAATTCAATAGATGAATTAGATTTAATGGGCACAGGAAGTGCCATTTTTGCAATTGGAACCAACACTACAGAATGCCACCCTATTATGGGACTGGGCATGTTAAGAGCAGCTCAACGCGGTGCAAAACTCATAGTAGCCGATCCTCGCGCCATTACGCTGACTCAACACGCGGATGTATGGCTGAGACTCAAACCGGGAACCGATGTTGCCCTGCTTAACGGACTTGCCCATATCCTTATTAATGAAGGATTGGCGGATGAACAGTTTATAGATGATCGTACTGAAGGGTATGAAGATTTTAAATCAACCGTAATGCGTTACACTCCGGCTTACACGGAAGCGATTACAACCGTACCGGCAAAACTGATTTATAAAGCGGCTCACATAATCGGAACAGCCCTCACCACTGCGACATATTATACAATGGGTATAACCCAGCATACCTCCGGTGTTGATAATGTTCGCAGTGTCGCAAACATTGCCATGCTTACCGGAAATATGGGTAAACCATTAACAGGTGTTAACCCTTTGCGTGGTCAGAACAATGTGCAAGGGGCCTGTGATATGGGAGCATTGCCGGACGTTTTTCCGGGCTACCAGAAAGTTCATCTGCCGGACATTCGTAAAAAATTCAGTAAGGCTTGGGGAGTTGAAATCCCTGAAGCAGCCGGACTGAGAATTCCGGATGTTTTGCATGAGATTGAACACGGCAACGTAAAAGGATTATTTGTTTTCGGTGAAAATCCAATGCGCAGCGATCCTGATATCAACCATGTAAAGCATTGTCTTGAAAAAGTAGATTTTCTGCTCGTACAAGATATTTTCCTTACTGAAACGGCTGAAATGGCGGATGTAGTCCTACCGGGTGCGACATTTGCGGAAAAAGATGGAACCTTTTCCAGTACGGAAAGACGTGTTCAACTTATCCGCAAGGCTCTTGAACCAATTGGAAACAGTAAACCTGACTGGCTGATTCTTGCCCAGTTAAGCAATCACATGGGAATCGACACGAAATACGATTCTCCTGAAGATGTTTTTGATGAAATGCGCAGTCTGACTCCCAGTTACAAGGGTATGACTTATTCCAGATTAGAAAATGAAAAGTTACAATGGCCCTGTCCCTCCGAAGATCATCCCGGGACTCCGATTCTGCACGTCGGCGACTTCATACGCGGCAAAGGTTCTTTTTTTGCCGCAGAATATAGAGATCCGGCAGAAATGCCTGACACAGAATTCCCGCTTATCCTTACAACAGGACGAGTGACAGCACATTACCACACAGGCACAATGACACGCCGCTGCTGGGGACTTGACGGACTCAGCCCTGAAGAAAAACTGGAAATTAATCCAGCAGACGCAGCTCGCTTCGGAATAGAAGAGAACGGTTATGTTGTTGTCACATCCCGAAGAGGCGAACTTAGAGCGCGGGCACAAGTTACTGAAAGAGTTCCCGAAGGGCTGACTTTTGTGACCTTCCATTTCAGCGAGAGTCCGGGCAACATACTGACCAACAGCGCAACAGATCCCGAAGCAGGTACGCCTGAGTTTAAAGTATGTGCTGTAAAAGTTAGAGCTGGAAGCGCAGAAAAACATCCGGCTAAACCATACGAAGTTAAAACTGTCAGTGCATAATATTTTTGCATAATAAATCATTATAAAGAGGAATACATGTCTTCTTCCCTAAATCATTTTATAGCAGCTGATCCTGAAAAATGCATCGGCTGTAGACTTTGCGAAGTAGCCTGCTCACAGGCTCATTCATCAGGATCAGCCTTTACCGCAGGAGCACTAAGTGGTCCGATTCTGCCACGTTTATACGTTGTGCAGACTCCTGAAATAACAATCCCGGTTCAATGCCGCCACTGTGAAGACGCACCATGCGCTAACTGCTGTCCTGTTTCCGCCATCACTCGCAAAAACGGAGCTATTGTTGTTGAAACTAAGCTATGCGTTGGATGTAAAACCTGTATGCTAGCCTGCCCTTTCGGAGCAATTGAACTTTTACCTGTATATAAAAACGGAGCCCCCGTTATGCAGGCTGTTTTGTGCGAAGAAAAAGAGACCGCAATGGAAGAAGCTCCCATGCTATTTGCCGGAAAATGCGACCTATGCACAGACCGTAAAAAAGGTCCTGCCTGTGTTGAAGTGTGCCCTGAAAAAGCACTGAGCATAGTAGATCCATCCCGCATGAAACGTGAACGCAACATAAAAGCGGCCATGAGTTTCTTAAACAATTCACAAAATTTTTCTTAAGGTTAACTTTCATGTCCAATTCAAAAGAACTTATCAAAATAGATCCCGAACTTTGCACCGGCTGCGGTCGCTGCAAAGAAGTCTGTCCTGTAAATGCAATCTTTGGAACTAAAGGTGAACCGCATAAAATTGACTCTTCTCGCTGCGTAATTTGCGGGCAATGTATTCAAACATGTAGCGGGTACAGTTCTATATTAGAGGAACCTGAAACTCCGCGCGAAGAAAAACTCCGCGAACGCGGAATGTTTCAATCCACAACAGAGCCATTATTCGCAGCATATTGCGAAGGTGATGTCTTTGAAATTTCAGATGCGCTTAAGTCTGATAAATTTACAATGGTTCAATGTGCACCAGCCGTTCGTGTTTCCATAGGTGAAGACTTTGGAATGGAAGCGGGGTCACTAACCCCTGGGAAAATGTCCGCAGCGCTTCGCAGACTGGGGTTTGACAGAGTGTATGACACCAACTTTGCCGCAGACCTGACCATAATGGAAGAAGGAAACGAACTTCTTTCACGTGTTAAAAATAACGGAACACTCCCTATGTTCACATCCTGCTGTCCGGCATGGGTGCGTTTCATGGAGCTGAATTATCCTGACTTATTGCCGCATCTTTCGAGTTGTAAATCTCCACAGCAAATGTCCGGTGCATTATTTAAAACATATGGAGCTGAAATAGACGGTAAACAGCGTGAAGAAATTTATAGTGTTGCGGTTATGCCCTGCACTTGTAAAAAATATGAAAGCGCAAGACCTGAAATGGGCATGGAAGGACACCGGGATGTCGACGCTGTTTTAACTACGCGTGAGCTGGCATATATGATCCGCGAAGCAGGAATTGATTTCAACTCCCTGCCGGACGAAGATTTTGACAGACCGCTTGGAACTTACACCGGAGCCGGAAATATATTTGGAGTTACTGGCGGCGTTATGGAGGCAGCACTTCGCACCGCTTATGAATTAGTATCCGGTGAACCTGTACCCGATACCGACCTTGTATTTGTTCGTGGTGAAGAAGGGTTCCGAATTGCTTCCATGACAATGGGTGATCAAACTTTTAAAGTTGCTGTTGTCGCAGGACTTACAAATATCGGACCGCTTTTAGAAAAAGTGCGCACAGGAAATGCAGATGTAGATTTTGTTGAAGTAATGTGTTGCCCGTCAGGGTGTATCAGCGGAGGAGGCCAACCTAAAGTATTGCTCCCAACTGAACGTGACTATGTTTATAGATGCAGAAAAGCATCTATGTACTCTCATGATAAAAATTCCAAGGTTCGCAAATCCCATGAAAATCCAGACGTACAAAAAGCATATAAAGATTTTCTTGGAGAACCTTTAGGTCACACTTCTCACAAATTACTGCATACAGTCTTTGGCCATCAGGATTCATAAAATGAAATCTTTTGTTATAGCAGATTCACGTAAATGTATCGGATGCGGGGCATGTGAAATTGCTTGTGCCTCTGCAAACAGCAAACTATTAATCCCAGAAGCTGCCAGATTACGTGCAGCCTTTAAACCGCGCTTAAACCTAATATTCACGCCCGAAGTAACAATGCCCATCCAGTGCCGCCAGTGCGAAGATGCTCCTTGCGCCAAAGCATGTCCGGCAGAAGGGATTGTCTTTTTAGACGGAGTGGTTCACATTCAAAAAGAAAATTGTATCGGCTGTAAAATGTGCATACTGGCCTGCCCTGTCGGAGCTGTTAATATTTTACCGATTGATACTAATTTACAAGATTCAGAAGAAGGAACGGATCTACCTGAATTTTATGCGCAAAAATGTGAACTGTGCAATGACAGAAATGAGGGGCCTGCCTGCGTAAACATTTGCCCTGCAGGAGCTTTTACACTTATAGATGAAACATCACTTACCAAAACAGTTAAGTCCAAACGCGAAAAAGTGTTGCGTAGTATGACCACATAATTTTTACCTTAGCAGACTTTAAATGCTGCGACTGAATTTAATTTTCAGAGAACAGACCATGACTGCAAAGCAGAAAATAAAATGTATTTTAATAGATGATGAACTACCTGCTCTTGATGAACTTAATTACCTGCTATCAGATTTTGATGATATCGAAATTATCAGAACAGCAACATCCGCCACGCAGGGCATCAAGTTAATTGAGGAAGAAGAACCTGATCTAGTTTTTCTGGACATTCAAATGCCCGGAAAAAACGGTTTTCAGGCTTTGCAGGAAATTATGCAATTTTCCAATCCTCCTCTGGTAATTTTTGCTACGGCCTACGATGAATACGCCCTGCGTGCTTTTGAAGAGAATGCTGTAGATTACATTCTTAAACCATTCTCACAAGAACGTATTTCCAAAAGTCTTGATCGAGTCCGCTGCCTTATTTTAGGTTGTGAAGAAAAAGTTGAACTTCCCAACATGAACGCACTGCTGAATGGTATGGGACTTGGAAATAATATTCTGCGTATTTCAGTTGAAGGTAATGGACGGATACTACTTCTCGAACCTTCCGAAGTAATATTATGCAGAATGGAGGACCGCAAAATTATGATTTACACAGCCCAAGGAACTTTCCCTTGCTACGGTGATAAGACTCTCGATAAACTTAAAGAAAGATTACACGGGCAGCCATTTTTCAAGGCAAATCGGGGCGAGCTTGTAAATCTGACACATGTACGTGATTTTGCGCCATGGTTTAATGGAAAATACGTTCTGACCATGAACAGCATTCAAAATAATGAAGTCATAATCAGTAAAGGACGCGTAAAATCGTTTCGCGATAGACTTGGGCTCGCCTAGCTGTACGCAGAGAATTTAAAATATGAATCCTGAAACTTTAATTATAACCCTCGCAGAAAGATTTGGCCTTATCTTGGCCGGAGCTTTCATGCTGCTTACCATCACCCCGATTCATAAAATCGGATTCCGTAAAACATCTCAAAAATCAATTATTGCAACACAAATACTTAGTTTCGGGATTTTCGGTATTCTAGGGACATATGGCGGGAACTTTGTATTTCAATCAGTCGCCAATTTACGCGCGATGGCTGTCATAACAGGTGGTCTTTTCGGAGGACCTTTAGTCGGCTTCGGAGCCGGACTTATTGCCGGAGGTCACCGAGTCCTGATCGACTTCGGAGGGTTCAGTGCCATACCCTGCGGACTTGCAACAGTACTTGAAGGAACCGCTGCGGGCTTAATTTCTCTTAAACTAGCCAATCGTATGGATTGGAGAGCAGCCGCAAGCTTAGCTTTCGTGGGTGAAATCATCCATATGATTATGGTTCTCTATTTTTCAACAACTTATTCCGAAGCATTAAAACTGGTAGAGCTGATCGCACTGCCCATGATTCTCTTAAATACTTTCGGCGCAGCAGTATTTGCTCAGGTCATTAACGTTGTTTTCCGCTACGGAACCAAACGCGATTCCATACAAGCTCAACAAATTCTCGATATTGCAAACCTCACAGTAAGTCACCTCCGTTCAGGTTTGACTATGGAATCGGCCATGGAAACAGCTAAAATTATATTTTTAAATGTATCCGTTGCAGCTGTAGCAATTACCGATAATAAAAATGTTCTGGCACATATCGGGGCAGGCAATGATCATCACCTTGCAGGTAAAAAAATCAGAACTGGATCGACACTTCATGTACTTGAACTGGATGAATCCCTTTTTCTGGATTCAAATGAAAAAATAGGATGCACTCACCGCGGATGCCCTTTTACTTCCGCAGCCGTTGTTCCTCTTCATAAAAAAGGTGAAGTTGTGGGCACACTAAAACTTTACGGTACAAAAGAAAAAGAACTTGATCTGCTTTCATTTGAAATAGCCAAAGGACTTGCCAATTTATGCTCAACACAGCTTGAACTGGAAGAAATACAAATTAAAGAACAGATGCTTGCGCATGCAGAAATACGCCGTCTACAAGCCCAGATAAACCCTCATTTCTTATTTAATTCATTAAATACAGTAACATCTTTCTGCCGTACCAATCCGGATAGAGCGCGTGAGTTACTACTCGAATTATCATCGTATATGCGCAAAAATCTGGACAGTAGCCGTGGATATATCCCGCTTTCTGAAGAACTTGCTCAGTTAAAAAGTTATCTTGCAATTGAGCAGGCCCGCTTTGGCGACTTAATCCAAGTTAATATCTCTGTTGATAAAAAATGCGAAGACTGGCCCATCCCTCCGCTTATAATTCAGCCACTGGTTGAAAACAGCGTAAAACATGGTATAATGGGGCGCGAGGAAGGTGGACAGATTACCATTTCGATACACTGCGACGAAGAATTGCTTAATGTTTCAATAAAAGACGACGGTGTAGGTATGAGCCAGAATATGCTGGATAAGCTTATTGAAAAAAAGAAAATTGAATCCTGTGCGGAAGGGATAGGCGTTCGGAATTGTATTCAACGTATTGAACAAATCTACGGGCCACAATATAAAATGACCATCACCAGCAAGCCTGACGAAGGAACATGTGTAAATTTTAAAATCCCGAAACTGAAAAATCAGATCTTTAAAACAGAATTTCAAACGTCTACAAGCTAACTCAGAACTTTGAATGTCATTTCAAACAGCAAATTAGTCATTTCAAACACGAAGCATTGAAACAAGTATAAACTCCATGCCAAAAAAGTGCAGAATTTTCGTTCAGCACAAAAAATGGAGGTCTTTTTTTATGCTATTTTTCTTTGCCTGCGTAGCAGCGCTAATTGTCGGGTATTATACATACGGTAAATTTGTAGATGGTATCTTCCAACCTGATGCCAACCGCACCACTCCAGCATACGCATTGCGTGATGGTGTTGACTACATGCCAATGCCTAAATGGAAATTGCTGTTCATTCAGGTTTTGGACATTGCCGGTATCGGACCAATTTTCGGTCCTATCCTTGGAGCTCTTTATGGTCCTGCAGCTCTGCTCTGGATTGTAATCGGTTGTATTTTCGGAGGAGCAGTTCACGATTACTTCAGTGGAATGCTTTCTATCCGTAACGATGGAGCAAGTGTTCCTGAACTTGTAGGTGAATACTTAGGAATGCCAGCACGACATGTTATGCGCGTATTCGCTTTCATTCTTCTCATGCTTGTCGGTGTAGTTTTCGTTCTCAGCCCTGCAAAACTGCTTACAGGCTTAACCGGAGTCAATACCGGAATCTTTGTAGGCTGTATCTTTGCTTATTACTTCCTCGCTACAATTCTTCCAATTGATAAACTCATCGGTAAACTTTACCCTGTTTTCGGAGCATTGCTACTGGTTATGACTATAGCAATTGCAGTTGCTCTCTTGCTCAGTGGGCATCCTATTCTTCCGAACCTTGACTTTGCAGTTAATACAAGCCCAACCGGAAAACCAATGTGGCCACTACTCTTCATCACTCTTTCATGCGGAGCAGTCAGTGGATTCCACGCAACACAGTCTCCACTTATGGCACGCTGCGTAAAAAATGAAAAAGAAGGTCGTTCCGTTTTCTACGGTGCAATGATCATTGAAGGTATCATCGGACTTATCTGGTGTACAATCGGCCTTTCGTTCTACAACTCACCTGAAGCTATGCAGGCTGTTATCAGTACAGGTAGCCCTTCTGCTGTAGTTTCACAGGCTGCCAACTCACTGCTTGGACCTGTAGGTGGAGTTTTTGCCATCATCGCAGTTATTATCCTTCCTATTACCAGTGGTGACACGGCATTTCGCAGCACACGCCTTATCGTTGCAGAAACATTCAAGATGGATCAGGGGCCTGTTCTTAAACGCCTTTTAATTGCGGTTCCTTTATTTGTAATCGGATATATCATCTCTACTCAGAACTTCTCATCAATCTGGAGATACTTCGGTTTTTCAAACCAGTGTCTGTCAATGATGATGCTCTGGACTGCAGCTGTTTACCTAGGACAACGCGCTAAACTGCATTGGATAGCATCCCTTCCTGCAACCTTCATGACTGCTGTAGTTGTGACATTTATTATGCAGGCGAAGATCGGATTCGAGCTTGCTATTAACACTTCAATACTTATTGGAATAGCAGCAGCGATTGTCGCAATGGCGATATTCCTCGTAAAGTTTGCTCACCCGAAAGCTATAGAAAACGTTAGATAGTTTTTCAGCTACACCTTCCACATGTCTCGTATTAAAAACGGCCCGCTAATGCGGGCCGTTTTGCTTTTAAAAATCAAGGTTGCCTTTACTATAAATAGGAGGCAAAAGAGCTCACGCAGTAAATATAATAGATCGCATATTATGACTAATTTGTTTCACCACAACCTGACGGAAATAATTTCATGCGCACCCCGCTGGACGTACTTCAAAAAACATATGGTTACGAAAAATTCACAGGTCTTCAAGAAGAAGTCACTTCCCGCGTTATGGCAGGAGGGAATGCTGTTGTCTTTATGCCTACCGGAGGTGGTAAGTCAGCATGCTATCAAATTCCTTCGATACTACGTCAAGGTGTAGGCATTGTAATTTCTCCACTGATAGCACTTATGCGCGATCAGGTTGCTGCACTGAAACAAATGGGAGTAAAGGCAGAATGCCTTAATTCCTCTGTAAAAGGACAGGATGCGGCTTTAATAATAAACAGTTTGCAAAAATCAGAACTTGATCTTTTGTATGTAGCACCGGAAAGACTAGGTCAACCTGGTCTCATAGAAATGTTCAAACGGATAAATATTGCCCTGATAGCTATAGATGAAGCACATTGTGTTGCCCAATGGGGACATGATTTTAGACCTGATTACCTCCGCTTAAATATTCTTGCCGAAAGATTCCCGAATATCCCGCGCATGGCTTTAACTGCTACAGCAGATGGACCAACACGAAGAGAAATTTTACAAAGACTTTCATTTACCGAAGATGATATTTTTGCAACAGGATTTGATAGGCCCAACATCCGCTATACAGTTGTACCTAAAGAAGGTGAACATGTTCAGCTGTTAAATTTTATGCAAACCGATCATTTTCAAGAATGCGGGATTGTCTACCGCATGAGTCGCAAAAAAGTAGAGAAAACCGCTGAGTGGTTATGCAAAAAAAGAATAAAAGCTTTGCCATACCATGCCGGCTTAAGTCCTGAAATACGCGAAAAAAATCAAGCACGCTTCATGTCCGAGGACGGGATTGTTATGGTTGCAACTATAGCTTTCGGAATGGGGATTGATAAACCGGATGTAAGGTTTGTAGCTCACCTTGATCTGCCCAAAAGTATTGAGGCATATTATCAGGAAACAGGAAGAGCTGGTCGTGACGGACTTCCTGCTGAAGCATGGATGTCAGTCGGTATTAATGACATAGGTTTTATCCGCAGAATGATAATGTCAGGAAATGCTCCGGAAGATCGAAAAGCTCTTGAACTGCGAAAATTTAACGCCTTATTAACATATTGTGAATCAGCGAATTGTTTACGGCAGGCACTACTCGGATACTTTGGAGAAGAACTTAAAGAACCTTGTGGAAACTGTTTTACATGCTTGACTACGCCTTCAAAATTCGACGGAACAATAGCCGCGCAAAAAGCTTTATCCAATGTTTACAGGACAGAACAAATGTACGGAGTAAATCATCTAGTTGATATCTTAACAGGAAAAGAAACTCCAAAAGTTTTAAGTCAATCGCATGACCAATTAAGTACCTTCAAAATAGGGACTGAATATACCAGAGAAGAATGGATATCGATCCATAGGCAGATAGTTTCACAAGGATTACTTGATGTAGACATTGAAGGATACGGAGGACTTAAGTTAAACAGCGCAAGTTGGGAAGTTTTAAGAAAAGAAAGGACTGTAGCACTGCGCAAAGACCCTATAATTGCAAAAAAAATCGGCAAAAAAAATAAAGACATAAAATTAGTTATCGGAGATCAGAACTGTCCGTCACTTACAACTCCTGAAGCTAAAATATTACTTGATGCACTGCGAACACTTAGAAACGATCTTGCTAAAGAGCAGCAGGTTCCAGCTTTTATAATTTTCCCTGACAAATCATTACTTGAACTTGCGTGCTATCGTCCGGAATCAACAAATCAATTATATGCAATTAACGGTTTCGGAGATCAAAAAGTTTTTAGATATGGTACTGCCATAATTGAAACACTTATTAAACATCAAGACGAGCATGGACGACCAAGTGATTTAGCACCAATGCCAGAATCAAAATTTAAAACGATCCCGCCCCATCAAGAAAAAGAGACTAAATCAGAATTACCGCCTTCTGCGCTGGAAACTTTGGAGTTATTCGAAGAACTGCAAGATATAGATAAAATAGCAGTAAAACGAAAAATTAAATCTGCAACAATATACAGTCATTTAACAGCATGTGTTAAAGCTGGAAAATTAGGTATTTCTGATGTTTTAGATTATTCAAATTCAGAAATTGAATGTTTAAAAGATACAATTTCTCTGTATCAAGATGAAGGATTTATGCAGCTTAATCCTATTTTCAATGCGCTATTCGGAAATTATACTTATGAGGTTTTACGGCTGGTTCAAGCAGAAATAGAATCTTCAAAATAAAATTTTATTATAGCAAAAATTATATAAATCATTGATATGAATTGTTTTCATACTCACCTTCTATAATGTGGAAGTTTAAGGAGGAAATTTTAATCTCTATTAAACCTTATAAAACACGTTTTTGACTACTCTAAATTATAAATTAACTGGTTATGCTCCAGATCTTACTAAAGTAATGCTTTTTACGGAGCCCCTGAAATCCAAAATTCACCCTACTAACTACTAATCCATATGTCCTTGTTAACTGAACTTATCCTCTGCTAAAAAGGACTTTTGAACCAGCTAACAATAGAATCTAAGGTTCTATATTAATTAACCAGACTAAACAGCTGTAAGCTGATTTATAAATGCGGTTCTGCTTTCTTCTAAACAGAACGAAAAATCACTTTGCAAATATTTCCTAAAACGCAAGAAACCCCGTACAAATTATGTACGGGGTTTCTTTAAAAACTAAAGTCCTTGCGACGACCTACTTTCCCACTAGCTACCTAGCAGTATCATCGGCGATGGAGGTCTTAACTTCCGAGTTCGGAATGGGATCGGGTGTGGCCCC